>JAAFHK010000207.1:0-4114 GCA_013297565.1 Cytophagales bacterium | reverse complement strand
TGGGAAGATTTAATCACGGTTTCGGATTTTTTGGTGATGCTTGAGATCAAGAAATACCTTGACGCAGGCAATTATGCTGAAGCCAAAAAAGGCATGGATATATTGGTCGAGTACGAAATTATTTGGGAAAAGCGAAATATAAAGGACTTATTGGTTCAGCTCATGTTCGAACTTTTGGAAGTCAAAGTTTTTCCACAAAAACGAACGGTAAAGTGGTGGATTCGGGTGCGTGATCTGCGTGAAAAAATAGAGATTCAGCGTGAAGACAACCCTTATTTAGATGAGGCATTTGTGCGAAGTATTTGGCAAGAAGCCTACGATTGGGCCAAAGAATTGGCAGAAACAGGCTTACGTCTTGACCAAAAAAAGCATCTCGCACCTTTCTTGGAATGGGACGAAGTTTTTACAAAAGGGTATAAATTTCGGTATCCATCTAAAAAAATAAATGCTCAAACTTCTAAACTCATAAAAAACGATGTCGCAAAATGAAAAACACGCCGCCGAAAGTCAATTAGAAGTTTTGATGATGCACATTATCAAGATTTTGATTCAACCTTTGAAAAAGACAAGAAGTTGGCTTATCTCGATGAAGAATGCTCGGAAAAAAATCAAGGATATTCAAGAATCTAAACCTTCTATAAACCGCAATTTTTTTGAAAAAATATGGAATATAGTTTTTAGAAGAGCAAAAAAACGAGCCGAAGAAGAAACAGGCGAAAAATGCGATCTCGAAACCTTAGATTGGAAAGATGTTTTTGATAAGAACTGGGATGAGGAAAACCCAGATGAAGGGAAACCGAAAAAGTAAATTTTTTAACTTAGCAAAACCATAAGATTACAAAAAAATGAAAACAGATTGGGAAGATTTAATCACGGTTTCGGATTTTTTGGTGATGCTTGAGATCAAGAAATACCTTGACGCAGGCAATTATGCTGAAGCCAAAAAAGGCATGGATATTTTGGTCGATTTTGAGATCAAAACAGAGCAGTATGATCTTTTGGCAATGCTCGAACAACTGATGTACGAGGTTTTGGAAGCCAAAATTTTTCCGCAAAAACGCACCGTAAAATGGTGGATTCGGGTTCGGGATTGGCGCGACAAAATAGAAATTCACCGTTCGGACAATCCGTATTTGGAGGACGATTTTGTGCAAAGTATTTGGGACGAAGCCTATCAAAGTGCCGTAGAATATGTAGAAATTGGTTTTCGGTTTTATAAAAAAACAGCTACTATTCCGCCTCTTGAATGGGATGAAGTTTTTACGAAAGAGTACAAATTTCGTTATCCGCCTAAAAATTTTAATCACCCTAAAAGTACAAAAAACGATGTCGCAAAAGGATAAAAATGCTGTAGAAAGCCATTTAGAAATTTTGATGATGCACATTATCAAGATTTTGATTCAGTCTTATAAAAAAACAAGAAGTTGGCTTAACTCAATTAAAAATGCTCGTGATCAAATTCGTAGGATTCAACGCAGAGAGCCAAGCATTAACAAAAATTTTCTGTCGAAAATATGGGACATGGTTTTCAAAAAAGCAAAAAAACGAGCCGAAGAAGAAACAGGCGAAAAATGCGATCTCGAAACCTTAGATTGGAAAGATGTTTTTGATAAGAACTGGGATGAGGAAAACCCAGATGAAGGGAAACCGAAAAAGTAAATTTTTTAACTTAGCAAAACCATAAGATTACAAAAAAATGAAAACAGATTGGGAAGATTTAATCACGGTTTCGGATTTTTTGGTGATGCTTGAGATCAAGAAATACCTTGACGCAGGCAATTATGCTGAAGCCAAAAAAGGCATGGATATTTTGGTCGATTTTGAGATCAAAACAGAGCAGTATGATCTTTTGGCAATGCTCGAACAACTGATGTACGAGGTTTTGGAAGCCAAAATTTTTCCGCAAAAACGCACCGTAAAATGGTGGATTCGGGTTCGGGATTGGCGCGACAAAATAGAAATTCACCGTTCGGACAATCCGTATTTGGAGGACGATTTTGTGCAAAGTATTTGGGACGAAGCCTATCAACGAGCTGTAGAATATGTAGAAGGAGGTTTGCGTTTTTTCAAACGAACGGCAGTGATTCCAAATCTTGAATGGGAAGAAGTTTTTACTAAAGAGTATAAATTTCGATATCCGCCTAAAAATTTTAATCACCCTAAAAGCACAAGAGATCATGTCAAAAGCTAATCAGAGAGCTACTGAAAGCCATTTAGAAATTTTAATGATGCACATTATCAAAATTTTAATTCAACCTTACAAGAAAACGATGAGTTGGATTAATTCGATACGAAATGCTCGAAATCGCATTATTGATATTCAACAAAAAAATCCAAGTCTTAACAAAAATTTTCTGTCGAAAATATGGGACATGGTTTTCAAAAAAGCAAAAAAACGCGCCGAAGAGGAAACAGGCGAAAAATGCGATCTCGAAACTTTAGATTGGAAAGATGTTTTTGATAAGAACTGGGACGAGGAAAACCCTGATGGAGAAAAACCGAAAAAGTAAATTTTTTTGGCAAAAGCCAATATAAAGATTAGTTTTGCAGAAATTTTTTAAAAACAATGGCAACAAATAGAACATTCACGATGATTAAGCCCGATGGTGTGGCGGCGCACAACATAGGGGCGATTAGTAAAATGATTGAAGAAGCGGGTTTTCGGATCGTAGCTTCAAAACTTACCCAATTAACGCCCGAACGCGCAGGACAGTTTTATGCCGTTCATAAAGAACGCCCTTTTTACGGTGATTTGTGCAAATATATGTCTTCTGGTTGCATCGTAGCTATGATTTTGGAAAAAGACAATGCGGTTGCGGATTTTCGCAAACTCATTGGGGCAACCGATCCAAGCAAAGCTGAAGCAGGCACGATTCGCCAACTTTTTGCTAAATCTATCGAAGCCAATGCGGTTCATGGTTCGGACTCGGACGAAAATGCACAAATTGAAGGTAGTTTTTTCTTTGCTAAAACAGAAGAATTTGCATACTAAGTTTTTACAATCCTATAAGGTTTTCGAAACTTTATAGGATTGTTCTTTTTAACCCACCATAAAATGGGCATCTGGATAGCGGTAGGCATTGCTTTTGACGGCACTACTGAAAGAAAGCATCAGGGTAATCGCCCCAACACGCCCCACAAACATCGAAATAATAATAATAATTTTTCCCCAAACGGTCAGATTTGCCGTGATTCCCATGCTCAAGCCTACGGTGGCGAAGGCAGAAACTTGCTCAAAAACTACTTTGGTAATGTCCTTGTCAGATTCGAAAAAGGAAAGTAAGAAAACGGCAATGATATTGTAAGTAAAAGAAAACATAAAAACGGCAAAAGCACGCGAAATAAGGGCTTCTGGAATATTGCGGTGGGCAATCGTAATGTTTTTTTGCCCAATAATATTGCCATAAGACGACATAACGACCAGCACAAAAGTATTGACTTTGATACCACCTGCTGTAGAACCCGAACAGCCCCCAATAAACATCAGGGTAATGGTAAGGACTATAGTTACGGTCTGCAACGTACCAAAATCCATCGTATTAAACCCTGCCGTTCTTGTAACTACCGACTGAAACCAAGCCGTAATAAAGGCTTCTATGATGGTTCGATCACGGAGCTGGTGAAATTCGAAAATCATAAAGCCAATCGTCCCAACAAGAATCAGAATTAAGGAATATTTGATTGAAATTTCAGTTCCTATTTTCCAGCGTTTCCAAGGGGTTTGCCAGCGGCTTTTAAAATTTTTCCAAGAAAAAGCATCTTCGATAGTCGAAAAACCAAGTCCGCCAAAAACGATAATCGTACCTATGATAAAATGCAGCAGATACATTTGGCGAATTTGTTTGGAAGTTTCATTGTTGTATAAGCCGTCTGTAACCGTACTAAAGCCCGCATTACAGAAAGCAGATACAGAATGGAATACAGAAACAAAAACCTTATTCAGAAAACTCGTAAAAAGTTTTCCGTCCCCAAGCTCCTCGTCCCAAGTGAAGAAAATGGCAGTTGCTCCCAAACCCTCAATAATCAAAGTAATGAAAATGACATTTCGCAAAAGGTCTTTAGCTTGTGCCAACGACTCGCTACTTAGGTAATCCTGCATAATGGATTGGTGCTT
>JAAFHK010000206.1 GCA_013297565.1 Cytophagales bacterium | reverse complement strand
GCCTATGAGTAATTTTAAAACCCATAAGCCTATCAAAAGATAATAGGATAGGGTTTCTAAGCTAATATTTTCCATAATTTTACTATTTTTTGAAAAAATTGATATGTAAATAATTTAAGTGAATAGTTTGGTTTAACGGATACAGATACAAAATAAGGCATCAAAGCATAGAAAAGAAAAAACTGTAGGACTTACTCATTTTGCTCGTAATTGCTCAAAAATAACATTTTTTGAAAAAAATGTTATTTTATAAACTCTTGATAATCAAGAACTAACAGTTCTTAAAGAACTGTTAGTTTTAAAAAATGCGTAAGTCCTAAACTGATTAAACCAAGAAATAAAATGATATAAAAATGGAACATGATGCCTGAAACTAATAAATGTGTTAGCCAATTGGCTTGAGAATAGGCATAACAAATCCAATTTTTAACATTTTGCGGCTTCATGTTTATGACAGTCGGTTTTAATTGATTTTCTACATCCCTTTTTTTTACGATCCGCCGTAGCCCCATTCTTCCAAACGTCTTTTTTGGTTGCGCCAATCGGGAACAACCTTTACAAACTGTTGCAAAAACACTTTTTTTCCAAAAAACTTTTCCATTTCCAAACGCGCCTCTGTCCCAATTTTTTTGATCATACTTCCCTTTTCGCCCAAAACAATCGCCCTTTGCGTATCTCTCTCGACCAGAATAACCGCCCCGATGCGCAAAATATTAGGTTCGTCCTTGAACGATTCGATCTGCACTTCGCAACTATAGGGAACTTCTTGTTTCAAATACTGAAATATTTTTTCCCTAAGCATTTCTGCCGCAAAAAACCTTTCGCTTTTGTCAGTCATTTCATCTTTTGGGAAATACGCCTCGTGTTCGGGCAAATATTTCATGACCAAATCAAAAAGCAGGGAAACATTATGGTTTTTAAGAGCCGAAACAGGGACAATTTCCGCAAATTCGACTTCTTTTTTCCATTCTTCTATCTTTTCTGCAATCTGTTCGGGCTTCGCCAAATCTACTTTGTTGAGCAAAAGAAAGATAGGCACTTCCAAATTTTTCAGACGCTTGATAATATCCGCCTGATCCTGTTTTTCGAAAATATCCGTTACAAACAACACAATATCGGCATCTTCCAAAGAAACATTGACAAATTCCATCATACGGCGGTGCAGTTCGTAGCTCGGATTCTCCAGAATACCAGGCGTATCCGAATACACAATCTGAAAATCCTCGCCACTCCAAATCCCCATAATCCTGTGGCGTGTAGTTTGGGCTTTCGAGGTCGTAATTGCCAATTTTTCGCCCATGAGCGCATTCATCAAGGTCGATTTGCCTGCATTGGGTTTGCCAATGATATTAACAAAACCTGCTTTATGTGGTATTTTTTCCATGTCAATTATTTTTTTACAAAAATAATAAAAATTTTTTACAAAACATTTGGTAGTTCCAAAAAAAGGTATTACCTTTGCACTGTGATTAAGAAATGAGAGTTTCAAAAATCACAAAAACAACATCGCGGGGTAGAGCAGTGGTAGCTCGCGAGGCTCATAACCTCGAGGTCGTAGGTTCAATTCCTACCTCCGCAACCAAAAAAAACGTTCTTACATTTTGTAATAACCATATCAAAACACATCGCGGGGTGGAGCAGTTGGTAGCTCGTTGGGCTCATAACCCAAAGGTCGTAGGTTCGAGTCCTGCCTCCGCAATTTTTTTCTTAGAAATTTTTTATAAAAAATATTTCTAAAATTTTGCAAAGTACAAAAATAATATCTACTTTTGCACCGCAAAACCTTCAAACTCCTCCCTAGCTCAGCTGGTTAGAGCACTTGACTGTTAATCAGGGGGTCCTTGGTTCGAGCCCAAGGGGGGGAGCTAAATGTGCCAAAAGCCAATTTCGCAAGAGATTGGCTTTTTTGTTGTTAGCAATATTTCCTCTTTTTTGGTTCAAAATCTTTTTATACGAAAATTCTAAACAAGATTTTATGCTTATCTTCTTCGAAACCCCTGAACAACATTTGGCTTTCCAACCCTTGAGTTTTACACGCCCGATTGCCGATTTTCGTTTGGGCATTCTCAAAATTTGGCAGAAATGGGCTTGGCGATTAGGTAAAAAGGAAATTGGGTTTATTACTCAACCATATTTACAAAAAGCCTTTCCTTTAGGTTTTTCCGAAGCCAATTTATATATCCAGTCTGTTTTTTTGCCGAATCCCAAAATTATTGAAATAGTACAAGCAATGCCCAATGACGAAGGTATTTGGTGCGGGGCTGAACTGCGATTGTTTAAAACCCGTCGACTTTTTCCTGAAATTTCGCTTCTCTTGGATTACGCTGATACGCGCCCAAAAACACAGGTCGAAACTCCCCAAAAAATTGCCCAAACTTGGGACATGATAGCCCAAAACGGGACTGAAATTCGGGCAGATTTTGAAGTAATCAGGCATTTTATGCCTTCCCAAAAAATTACTGATCCGCATACCGTAGTGTATGGGCAGGAAAATGTTTTTGTTTCGAAGGGCGTAAAAATGAAGGCGGCGATAATAGACGCTGAAGAAGGAGTGGTTTTTTTGGGACAAAATTGCCAGATTGGGGCGGGGAGTATTTTGCAAAATAATATTGCAGTTTGCGAAAATGCGGTTTTGAATTTGGGGACGAAACTCCGAGCCGATATTACGGTAGGGGAGGGGTGCAAAATAGGAGGAGAGGTTAAAAATACCATTTTTCAGGATTTTAGCAATAAATGGCACGAGGGGTATATGGGCAATTCTTTGATTGGCGAATGGTGCAATTTTGGGGCGGGAACGAACAGCTCGAATATGAAAAATACCAGATCGAATGTGAAAATTTGGGACTATGCGGAGAAAAAAATGATTGATTCGGGGCGGTCATTTTTGGGTTTGATCACAGGAGATTATGTTCATTCGGGCATTGCGACCATGTTCAATACAGGTACTACGGTCGGGGTAGGGGCTAATGTTTTTGGTGGCGATTTTTTACCCAAATATATTCCGTCTTTTTCTTGGGGCAGTGCTGAAAATTTGGAAAGCTACGAATTAGAAAAATTACAGCGTTTGGTAGAAAAAATAAAAACTGAAAAAAAAGCCTTTAGAGGCACTGAAAAGGATATTTTGGCTTTTTTGTTCGAGCAAAATGCAGTTTCGAAATAAAAAAGAAAGAATTATGAAATGTTTGGGCTTTAGGCAAAATTTTTGTCAAGTGTAAAAAAAAATGTTTTAAAATTGACTTAAGGCATATATTTTTTTATTTTTGAATCAACGAATCTTAATAATATGAAACAAGAAATTCGATATAGTGTTCTAATTATAGCCGTTTTTGGGCTTTTTGTGTGGGCTTGCCAAAAAGAAACCCCCGCAAATCCCAAACCTGTAGCCGAATTTGATTACCAAGTTCCTGACACTTTGGGAAATTTTGAGGTGAAATTCACGAACCGATCAAAAAATGCCCAAACGTACGAGTGGGATTTTGGGGACGGCACCAATGCGACTCAAAAAGATCAGGCTCATAAATACAAAAAAGGTGGTGTTTATACGGTTCGCCTAACGGCAATTAGCCCTGAAGGAGCAGACAGGCTTACCAAAACGATAAGATTACGCAATGAACCACGTGCCAATTTTACGATTAAAGGTTGCGATTCGCTTTCGTATGCTCCTTGCGAAGTAGCTTTTACCAATACGGCTATCAATGCGACGGATTTTCGTTGGGATTTTGGAGATGGTACTCGTTCGACCGAACCCAATCCTCGCCATCAATATGAAAAAGCGGGAATTTATGAGGTAATTTTAAGCGTAAGTAATGAGATTGGGAAAGATGAAGTGATCAAAACGGTACAAATAGCTGCTCCACCCAAATTGCCTGTTGCCCTTTTTGAAGTAAATGGAGCAAATTGTACGGCAAATTGTCGGGTTAGTTTTACCAATATTTCACAAGAAGCGGATAGTTATGAGTGGGATTTTGGGAATGGGGTAACTTCAAGGGAAAAAAATCCTGTTCATGAGTACAGACAAGGTGGGCTTTATACGGTTCGGCTAACGGCACGAAGCAAATACGGCACAAGCCGCAGCTCGCAGGTAGTTCGGGTTTTGAATGCTCCTGTGGCAGATTTTGATATTGAAAATGAAAATTGCGCTTCGCCCTGCGGCGTGCGTTTCGTGAATAGGTCGCAAAATGTTACGGTTTATCTTTGGGATTTTGGGAACGGACGGAGTTCTACGGACGAAAATCCTACGCATACTTTTACAACGGCTGGAAATTATACGGTTGTATTGACAGCCCTTAATAGTGATGGAAAACGGGTTACAGCTACGAAACAAGTGGCGATTCGCTGATTTTTTAATTTATTGGGTATCCCAGGCTAACAGCTTTCTAAAAACTGTTAGCTTTTTTATTTTTATTGTTTTTCGAGTGCAAAATTATGGGGTAAGAAAAAATTTACCCACAACTACTCTTAGTATAAGCCACATTTCGCAAAGTAGTGTTGGTTTCTAATTGCGAAAGAAACAAATCGATATCCAAAATGCGTACTTCGTGTCCGTATTGGAATTTAATAAAAGCGGCATTTCGACAGGTATCCACGAAGGCTTTGGGCGAAACAAACAAAGAAAAAGCGCTAAATCCTTTATTCAAAAAATTTTCTAAATGACGTTGAACCGAATAACTTTCCCTAATATGTTGCTGTGTGCCTGTAAGCAAAGTTACTTCAACCAAAATCGTGTCTTTATTTTCACTACATTCGATATCAGGATTTCCGCCCGAAGCAAAACTCGTGGGCAAACCCTCGTCATCACTTACAAAATTGGGTTTTACAGTTACTTTAGGCAATTTTTTTAAAATAGCTAAGGAAGTCAAAAATTCCAAGCGTAAAGGTCTTTCGATAACCTTCAAAATTTCATCTTTGGAAGACTTGTTTTGTGCCAAATTTAACATTTCGGTTTTTATAGCTTCCCATTGATAGTAATTTACCTATTTTTCCAATTCTTTATTCGTGGTTCTTATGGGCGATTTATAAACCGTTAAAGTTTGGATTAAGTCTTGATCAACCTCGCCAATATATTCAAAAAAGGCTTTTTCGGTAGTGTAAGTTTGGTAAGAAACATACTTTTGCCAAATAAAATTGACTGTTGCTATTTCTTTGCTGTTGATATCGATAAACCGACCGCCGCCACGAAGCGAAATTAATCCTGTTAAACGCATTTTTCTTATAAAATCATCAGGATAATCGACCAGAATGGAAGTTTCATCTCGTTTGGTTGCGTCTAAAAGATTATCACAAAGTTCCAAAATGGTTTCCGAACTTGGTGAATAGCCATGTTCGGTGCGTAATTTTTTGATTGCCAAATATAATTCTTGGGCATTACCGTTTCGCCAACAAAGTAGCAAAGGCAATTCTTTTTTTGAAATACCTGTTCCATTAAAATCCTGATCTGCGTTCAAGTATTGTATGGTTTCGATCAGCAAAATCAAGGGTATATTTTGGTTCGAAACCCTGCGAAATGGGTTATGTCTTTGGTATTTGGCAAAAGCATTGGCAAATACCATTTGTTCATTTTCGGGTTTTTCTTTGTCCAAAAGCATTTTCCCGCTTTCGGAAAATTCTATTTTTTCGTTTTGCCAATAATAAACAAAACCCAATTCTTTGGCAATTTTAAACCAAGTATCGAACCTCGAAGCCCAACCTTTTTCAAAACCCGCTTCTTTGTGGCTTTGCGGATTGTCCGTAAATACCTTTTCGGTTTCCGCCTGATCCAATTCTTCGTTTTGCTTCCACTTCTTTTGAACTTCGGACGAAACTTTCATAGGCTGATACAAACCTTTCATAATCAATTCTTTAGCTACTTTTTCTATGATTTCAGTAGATAGAATTTTGAAAAGGTTTTGAACTTACTATACTAAAAACGCTTATAAATTGCACATTTTTATGTTCGTAAAATATTGATTTTCAACCTTGTAAGGTCTTAAAGACCTTACAAGGTTATACAGTTTTTAGTATAATAATTCAAATCCATAATAATTAAGTAATTCTTCCAAAGAGTTTTCCTGAATTGAAAACTCACCTTCTTCCGAAAAGTTACCCTTTAAAAGAAAGGCAATTAGTAAATCTCTGATTTCGGACAAAGAAATGCTATTAAAACCCAAATTGAGAATTTGACCTAATTGATTGTCAAAAACCGCATAGTAATTAACGCCCCGCATATTTTTTTCCATTTTCGGTTAAAGAGTAAAAACCTCTTTCTTCCCTACGAAAAAGTTTTAAATTTGCTTTATGAGTGCTATTTTCCTCATGTGTATTTAACTCACCACGTATGGTGTGAGTAAATGTATCTAAGCTATATTTATCTGTTAATTCCTTTTGAATGACCAATTTCTCTATTTCTACATAAAGTTCTTTTGTAGAAACACTTGAGATACCTTCTTTATTTTTTTTCTTAATGTACTCAATAATCAACCCTTTTAAAGAAGGGATTGTACCAGGTAAGATTTGTTCTTCTTGTCTAAGTTCTTGAATTTCTTTCTTTACATCAACATCAAATACTCTTTTCGTTGATTTATCTAATTCTTCTTTAATATTACCATATTTTTTTATGTAATTTGCAGAAGGTTGAAAAATGCTATCTGTAAATTTGATTTCATCATAAATTGCACCTAATTGTTTAAAATAAATGGGTTTGTTTTCTCTAAAAATTGTATTTACTTCAAAATTTGTTGTTAACCCTCCCCCTGTAAAATTTGATGAACCAACTATTGATGTGTATTTGGTATCTTTCGAAAGTTCGGTATGAAACATATAAATTTTGGGGTGAAAAACCAAATCATTATGATTATCTCTTTTATCACCAAAGCAATAAAATTTAAATTTTTCATGATTTTTTTGAACTTCATGTAAAACTTTTAATGCTTCTACATCAGTAGTTTTGAAATCTAAACCAACAATAAACTCTATTTTGGCTTTATTTTGAGCTAAAGCATATTCCAAACTTCTATAGATATGTTCCAAACCTGTTTTACGGAAAAAAGCTACTGCAATTTGAACTGAGGTGCTTTCCATAAATGCGCTTTTAAGAACATCGGCAAGTGCATAGTTTGTGTTAGAAAGAATTTGTATTTTCGCAGACATTATGATGGTTTATAAGATTTGTAATATATTTCAAACAATACTACAATCAAAAAACTTATTTCCAAAATTTTTAGAAAAATAATTTTCAGGCAAATTTTCAGGATCGAGGGCGTTGTATTGGCTTACTAAGGTTTCTATTTTTTTCAAATCCCATTTAGAAGCCTCAAAAAAGGCTTTATAAATGGCATAATTTGAATGTAAAATATCATTAATCTGTACTTTTTTGAAATGTTGAAAACTTGCCTTTGCTATGCTCGCTGTTCCCGCAAAAATATCTAAAAATGAAGTGCAATTTCGTGTTTCGGCAAGGATCGTTTCTAAAATCCAATTCTTAAGTTTGGCTTTGTTGCCAATGTAACGCCGACTTTCCAAACTCAAAAACGATACATTTAATCCTCTTGAAGACATATTTCTTTATCAAAGGCGCAAATA
>JAAFHK010000205.1:7090-7571 GCA_013297565.1 Cytophagales bacterium | reverse complement strand
AATATTCGTCTTGCCAATTTTCGCCTAAAGTATCCGCCAAATATTTTTGCGAAAGTTCCACCCAAATTTGGGGCGTAAAAAAACTGCCTTTGCGTTCCCGCACGTCTTGAGGCACAAGCAAATCCCTACGTTCTACAATATAGTCCCAATATTCCTCTCTTGGCGGACGCTGGTATTTGTTCCAAAATTGTGTGTGTGCTTTTTGTTTGTCCATAAAGCCTGTCGATTGGCTACTGAACATTCCCAATTTGTTCAAACTGCGGTCTAATTCATAGATATTTCTTTTGAGCAATACATATAATTTTTCCTTCAGCGTTTCATTTTCGAGGGAAAGCAAATCTGCCAAATAAAAATCCGCATCAATAATGCCATTTTGTTTCGCAATTTCCCAATTCGTGGTAATGGTAGGTTTTACGGTTTTGAGCCATTTGTTATAAATCGTAATGAAATTATTTTTATCGATTTGGATTTTGGAGGTTTC
>JAAFHK010000205.1:0-7080 GCA_013297565.1 Cytophagales bacterium | reverse complement strand
TGAATGTCGTTATAGGGAATGAAAGCGATTTTTTCGGAGTCAAAAGCCCCAAGAAAAGCAGGTGGAAGGGTTTTGTCGAAGCTGCGCGCCTTGCCAATCGTAAGGATTAACTGTACGATAGATTTCAAAATATCCGCCTTTCCTTTTTTGGCTTCCGCCCAAAGCAAGGATTGGGTTTCGGTTGTGTGTGCAGACACAAAGGAAGGCGAGGATTGGGTTTCGGAAGCCCTAACACAAAAATCGACATTGCCAATTATATTTGCAAAGTCAAATTCCGCAAAATAAGTTTGGGCAATTCGGTTTTTTAATTCTTCTTCTCTGATGTTTTCGAAGGACATGGGTTAGCTTATTTTTTGGCAAAGGTATGAAAAAAAGAAATACCATTTCTTGAGTAAAATGGCATTTTGCTTTGTGTAAGATCGTTTCGCAAAACGAAATATTTTTTTTCTAAAGTAAAACTTCTCAATCCAAAAGCCTTATATTTGTAGAATTGAATCCTTTCAAGTTCTATCTCATTTTTATTTGATATTAGATTTTGAAAGGTTTATTCATGGTTTTGGTTTGATAGGACAAGGTTGTTGATCTTGTCCTATTTTGTTTCAGGTGGGTTTTTAGGATTAATGTTCGCAAGTTGGGTTTCCAATTCCACTATTTTTTCTTTGTATTCTACCTCTTTGCGCTGGAGTTCCTCGTGCATCGCCATGAGTTCTTCTACGTTTTGGCGCATTTCTTCTTCTTGAGTTCGAAGATTTTGGGCTTGCAGTTGGGACTCTTGTAAAAGTTTCTGGACTTTGATGGCTCTTTTCATATCCAAAATATTACTCCCCACTATTTCGGCTACCTTTTCCACAAATTCCACTTCGTAAGGCTCAAAAGGTCGAAAATTTGCCAATTCAAGCACTCCAATCGTTTGTTGGCTACTGTTTTTCATAGGCACAAGCAAAATATTTTTGGGCAAAGCTTCGCCCAAGCCCGAAGTAATCGTAAGGTAATTTTCAGGCACTTCTACTATATTCAGCGTTTCACCCTCAAGAAATATTTGACCTACCAAACCCTCACCAAGTTCTACTCTTTTCTGTAAAAATTTTTTGCGTTCGTAGGCATAAGCCGCTACCAAACGCAAATGGGCATCTCCAGAAGTATCAAATTGAACAAAAATTCCACCTTGATTGGCACTCAAATACTTAATCAGCTTACTAAGTGCCTGTTCGCAAAGCGGTTCTAATTCCTTAATATTTCGCAAAGTTTCAGCAAAATCCGCAATCCCCGAATTTGCCCAATTCCTTTTTCGTTCGCTTTCAGTAATTTCCTGCAAGTTGGTTTGCATTTTTACTAACGCAAAACCCAAACTGTCCTTTTGACCTGCGGGTTCGTAATGGCTATTGAGATTGCCCGCACTTACTGCCTCTACAAAGTCCGCCTTGTGGCTAATTCCCAATTTTATTTGGCTAATCGCTTTGAGCAAATCGTGAATCATGCTATTCAAATGAGCCGTTTTAATTTTTTCCTGCAAAATTTCGCCTTCGGCAATTTGTGTGCTTTGTTTGGTAGCTTCTTGCAAAGGCAGAATAAGCCCATTTCGAAGATTGACCACACTGTACCAAAGCAAGCCCATAATTCCAAAAACGCCTGAAAAAATACCTAAAAAACCATAACTAATTTGGTTTTCGTGCAAAAGTGTATTTTCTGTATTTTTCTTTTCGATTCGATCAAAATATTTGTCCAAACTTCTCATAATCACCGATTTTTGGAATAAATACCCCTGATCAAAAAGCAAACGTTTGGCAAGAGAAAAATCTGTTTCTTTTTTGATCACAAAATTGCCTTTTCCGTCATCAAAAAGCCCTTGGGCAGCATTGATTGCGGTAAGTTCGGTGAACATCAAATTATTACATTGTTTTTCGGCTTCATAAAGCAGATTTTGTGCTTCCTGATCCAGTTTGCTTTTTCGCACCAAATCCTGCCATGCTGTAGCCTTGCGGTCAGGGCGTGGTTTTTGCCCTTGCGGCACTAACAAATCCCAATAAATCATTTCGTATTTTTCAGGGCGAGCCTGCGTACCATTGCGAATTGCCACGACTTCCGTATAATAACGAGCAAAACGTTCATTGCCTGTAGCAACAAACAAACGAGCAAAACGGGTTTGATCGTCAGATGTTTGTCGCAGTTCGTCTGCCAATTTGTATTCGTACAAATAGGCTTGTTGTTCTTCGTAAAGTTCTGTTTGTTTGAAATAAACAAAATAAAACGAAAAACCAAGTAACAAGAATAAAAAGAAGCCTACAGCCGCAGTTTTATAAATAAAATACTGTAGATTTATATTTTTCATGGCAAAAAATTAGCTTTTCTTTTGTAAATATCTAAGCAATCCTGCCACACTCATCGAGGCAGGATTGGCGGCTTGGTATTGTGCCAAAACAAAATCATTAAAACCTTTGGAAATCAGGCTATTACGAACCCAAGCATCAAATTTTGGACTCATTTGTTCGAGGCTTTCGCCCTTTTTGCTGTGTTCGCTGATCCATGCCAAGTTGTCTTTCATATTTTGTTCCAAATCTGCCAAATGTGCTTCTATATTCGTTTTTTCTCCAAAATGCGTCAAATACATTTTTTCAGGTTTCAAACGGCGGATCAATTTAATGGATTCGAACC
The DNA here is from genome assembly GCA_013297565.1 of Cytophagales bacterium. Lineage (GTDB taxonomy): Bacteria > Bacteroidota > Bacteroidia > Cytophagales > Thermoflexibacteraceae > JAAFHK01. Next base: position 4,428 of record JAAFHK010000205.1, on the reverse strand, counting down.
ACAATTCAAAATCAATGTCGGGTGGCGGACAAGGCGCCACCACAGGCGCAGTACCAATCTGCACACCCGCCACATCGCCCGTAAAAAGCAAGTTGCCTAACTGCCAAGCTACGTGATGCGAAGCGTGTCCTGGTGTATGCCAAGCTGTAAGTTCTTGATTACCAAATGAATAAATTTTGCCATGTTCGACCTGCACCAGTTGATCGAAAGGAATCGCCTGCATATCTCCCCAAAGTCTGTCCATCTGATCCTGATAGATTCGCTTGGCAGAATCCATGAGTTTGGTCGGATTTTCCAAATGTTTCGCCCCAAAAGGGTGAACATAAATTTTTGCCCCATGTTTAGCGAAAGCCCAAGCCGCACCCGCATGGTCGAGATGAATATGTGAAAGCAATACGTGCCGAACGTCCTCGATAGCAAATCCAAGATTTTCGATGCCTTTTTTTAGGGTTTCAAAAGTCGAGTACGCACCTGTTTCGACCAAGATCGGTTCTGTACCGTTTTCGATCAAAAAAGCCGCAATCGTTTGTGGATTGTCCAAGAAATGAAGGTCGATAGTATGGATCATGGGACTTGTTTTTGGGTTTTGACTCACAGAGTCAAAAATAATAAATCTTTTTGTTATTTTTGTTCGAAAGAAAAACAAAAAATCATGTCAAAAAACGACAAGTCACTTTTCCTGTAATTTTTTTATGCCACCTATATTTTTCAATCTCTACCAAACTATTGTAACCGATCTTTGCCAAAAGTATCAGGTGGAGGCTTTGTATGCCTTCGGATCGGTACTTACAGATCGATTTTCAGAACATAGTGATTTAGATTTTTTTGTGATCATGCCCACAAGCCTTGATCCCTTGGAAAAAGGCGAAAATTTATTGGCTTTGTGGTTAGCCTTAGAAAAATTATTTGCTCGGCGGATAGATTTGCTTACTGATACTTCGGTAAAAAATTCGTATTTGCAAGACGAAATTTTAGCTCATAAAACCTTGTTGTATGGAACAGAAAAAGAAAAAAATATTTGCTTGATATTTTGAAAGCAATAGAGTTGTGTGAAGTTTTTATGCAAGGAATGGAGAGTTTTTTTGAGTATGAAAAAGATTTGAAAACTAAAAGCGCTGTCGAAAGACAAATTGCCATCATTAGCGAAGCAGTAAATGAACTCAAAAAAGAAGATTCTGAAATAACGATAGAAAACAGTATTCAAATTGTTGGCTTACGAAATCGATTGATTCATGCCTACGATAGTACCGAAGACACGATTATTTGGGCAATTTTGCAAAGACATTTACCAAATTTGAAAGAAGAAACAGAGAAACTACTAAAAAACTTGAACTAATATTTTATTCAAACAAACTCACGAAAATTGCCCGATTGGACTGTACGGAATAATGATTTTCGACCTTCAAACGGGCTTTTTTGCCCATTTCGCTTCGCAAAACAGGGTTTTCGAGCAGTAAAACCAAATATTTTTCCCAATCCGATTCGTTTTGGCACAAAAAACCATTTTCGGCATGGTCGATGATTTCCGAATTAACCCCGACAGGCGAAGCCAAAGCGGGAATCCCCAAACTCATGTACTGTAAAGCCTTAAAACCGCATTTTCCCCTTGCCCAAATATCGTCCGTTAGGGGCATTATCCCAATATTCATTTCCAACAAATCCGCAATTTCTGTTTCCTTGCTCCATTCCACTAAACGAAGGTTATCTAATTGATAATCAGGCTTTTGATTACAAATAATCAGGGTTTCGAAAACATATTTTTTTTCTAATCTTTGCAAAATAGGAACAAGAAAATCCAGATAAGGCAAGGTCGAGTGTGTGCCTGTCCAACCTATTCGCAAGGTTTCAGAATCCTGATTTTTGATTTGGTTATGCCAATGATCGGTTTCCAAAGTGGTCGGGTTGATCATAACGTTTGGGTTAAACTGTCGGGCAAAATCCGCCAAATACGAATTTCCCGCACTTATTTTGTAAGCCCAGCCGCAAATCCATTTCGTTTTTTGTGGAAATTTCAGCAAACTCACCAAAATATTCGACTTGGAGGTATTGGGCAACCAGATGGCATCATCAAAATCGAAAATGATTTTTTTCTTGAATATTTTGGCAATCAAAAACTCGAAAAAAGGCGGAAAAAGCGGGGCTACTTCCCGATGGACGAAAACAAAATCGTATTTTTTCAGATCAAACAAAACTATAGTTCGGCGAAAAAAACCATTCAAAACACCTTTTATTTTCTGAACGAAATGCCCTTTTTGGTACAAAACCTCCCAAGTACGTTCGTCCAAAAAAGATTGATACTCGACCGTATGCCCTTCGGTGTCCAAAAAATCCCAATACTGTTCGAAACGGAAGCGTTGCGAAGCGGCAGTATCGTGGGGGTATGGCATAAGAAACAAAATTTTCATAATTTTACTTTTCAATGTGTTTTTTGAGCAAATTCACCACTTCTACAGCCTCTCGAACGTCATGAACTCGTAAAAGATTTGCTCCGTTTCTGACCGCCAAAGCGTTGAGAGCCGTAGTGCCATTTAGGGCTTCGGAGGGCGTAATGCCCAATTTTCGCCAAACCATGGATTTGCGGGAAATGCCAACCAACATGGGCAATTCAAAAATTTGGAACAAAGGGAGTTTTTCTAAAAGCAAGTAATTTTGTTCTACGGTTTTGGCGAAGCCGAAACCCAAATCCAAGATAATATCTTTGACTCCTGAAGCCCGTAGTTGAAAGATTTTTTCTTGAAAATAATCGATCATTTCTAAGATAATATCCTCATAATCAGTCATTTGCTGCATAGTTTGAGGCGTTCCTCTGCTGTGCATGAGAATGTACGGTACGCCCAAACGCCCTGCGGTTTCGAACATTTTTGAGTCCAATTCGCCACCCGAAATATCATTGATCAGGTTTGCCCCTGCTTTTACGGCTTCTTCGGCAACGCTTGAACGGAAAGTATCCACAGAAATTGGAAAATTGCCAATTTCCTTTCTGACCAATTTGATGGCTTCGGTAACTCTGCTAATCTCCTCATTTTCAGGTACGTCTGCGGCATTGGGGCGGGTAGAATAGCCCCCAACATCGAGAATCTGCGCGCCTTCGCCGATCATTTTTTGGGCTTGTTCTATAATGTTCTTTTCGGTTTGGAGTCGGCTTCCTTCCCAAAACGAATCGGGCGTAATGTTCAAAATGCCCATTACGCCAACTTGTTCTACATCAAAGATTTGCGAACCGATCAAGAGGGTTTTTCGCATATTTTATTATATTTTTCCCAATTCTTTTAGCAAGCTCACCGTTTCTAAACTCACCGCTACCACTTTTTGCAATAATTCAATAAATCCTTCTTGATAATCTGCAAAATCATAAGTATTAAAATGCTCCTGAATCGTCTGATCGTCCGATTTGTAAGGCTTGTATTGATCCAAAACCCATTCGACTGCCGAACGATTGCCCAATTTATATTCCCAAGCCTCCGCAGGAATGCCCTTCAGTGATAAGTGATCAGTAATCACTATTTCGTTTGTTTCCTTTTTTGCCTTCAGAATCACTTTAGAGCTAACAGTTCTTGAAGAACTGTTAGCTCTTTCTACAGGAAACAGTCTGATTGTTTCATAATCCAAATGCAAATCCATTAATTTCTTTCCAATTTCGGCATATTTCCAAAAATCGTCATAAAGCGGGATTCGAGGAAATTCCCGTTTCAAATCTTGTTCGTATTTTTGGCGGTATTCGGGCTTGTGCAAAACGGCATAAACGTAATGGAAAATATTTAATTTCTGAATCAGGATTTTATGATTTTCAGGATTTTCAAGATTGTTTTTTTCGGCTGTTTGGCTGTTATCCTGCAAATTCTTTAATCCTGCAAATCCTGATTCAGAATAATGCCCTCGAAACAAGTCCAAAGCCCAATCTGTTATATTTTCCTTCTTTTCGCCGTTTTCGTAGCGGTAAAGGGGAAAACAGGAAGCTGGATCGACATAAAATTGGAAAGTAGGCAAAAGATCGACTAAAAAAGCGGAAAAAGGTAATCGTCCGCCAACCGAAGTACAAATTACATAGTTTTCTGTTTGTAAATTTTTTCCAAATGTATCATAATGATTTTGGGTAAGCCGATCACTCAAGACCTGATCTGCGTAATAAAACTGACGAACAAAAGGGCGATACTGCACCGAAATAATCTTTTTCTTGTCAAATTTCAATAATTTGTTCTTTTTAAAATCATTCCGCAAGAAATAATTTTTCACACTTTCACTCCATTTGATCGCCCTTCCCCAATCTTCAGGCACACTGACCAAAACGGGTTTTCCGTTCCCATTTTTCCCATTTCCGTTCTTGTCTTGGTGTTTTTTCAAATAATTTTTCCAAATTTTATCCGAATCAGGAACAAGGTGTTTTTCCAAAAAATCATTGTAGGATTGGATAAAAAATTTAATTTTTTG
>JAAFHK010000204.1:2474-7596 GCA_013297565.1 Cytophagales bacterium | reverse complement strand
TTCGAATGCCCTTTTTTTAAGGCTTGTAATTCTGCCTTTTCTGCCTCCGTTAAGTGTATTCGTATCATAAGTTTTTTTTACAAAAATACAAAATAAAGTGTAATTTGAAAAGGTTTTTAGTATACTTTCGGAAAAGTGGCAAACACAAACTTCAAATGCCTTATATTGATGTGTTGGTAGATGATTATTTGCAAGCAGAATCTTGTTTGGTAGATACAGGTGCGGCTTTATGTATTTTTGGAAAAAATTTAGAAGGAGTATTTAAAGGCAAAGAAATAATTGATACTTTCGAAGTGCAGTATGGTTCAGGAAAAGTTAAGTTGAACGTTTATTTCGTAAAACTAACCATTAAGGGCTATGAATTTGAATCAAAGGTAGCTTTTGATCCTAACAAAAGCGATTCTTATTTGGGACATTTAGATTTTTTTGATCGTCATTTTGATACCATTATTTTCCAATTCCACCCAATCGAACACACTAAGCAAAGTTTAGTATACTAAAAACCTTTCTAAAATCAACATTTTATATCTTGTAAATAATTGATTATCAAATAGATGTAATCTTTTGAAAAGATTACATCTATATGGTTTAAAGTATAACATTTTTATCAAAATAATTTTTAAACTATTGATTTTATGGAAAAAATAGTCCCTCGTCAAGAATTGCATGATCAAGTTCTTGCTTTTTTGTATTTAATTAAACAAAAATCGCAAAAGGAAAATTTAGCCAATTCCTACAGTTTGCGAAGATGTCTTGAATTGCTTGATCACAAACTAAATTCGGAAGAAATTAGAGAAATGGGACGTTATTTGGATACTAAGGGATATATCAATGCTGATTTTGTTATAGGAGATATACAAGTTTCTTTGGCGTATAAAGGGATTTTGTATATAGAAGAAACCTTACAAAAGGTTATTGAAGAAGTGGAAAAACGAGTAGATAACTTGAAAATAAAAGAGGAAGAAGAAACTCTCCAAACTATTCGAAAACCTATTTATGATTTGTTGAAGAAGCTCAAAGATTTTATCAGCAAACGTTTTGGAAAAACCTCAATTAATACTTCTGAACTAAAAAAAGATGTAGAGATTATTCGTTTGGAATTAGAGAAAAGAATTCCTCAACAGGATATTTTGGAAATTAAAGTTTCATATATCGAGGAACAGTTGAGGGGTGAAAACCAAAACTATGTTCGTGAGCTTAAATATATGCTTAATTTGCGTTAAGATATCCAATAAAAAAAAAGCAAGTCCCAAAAAATGACTTGCTTTTTTTTATCTTTGCACAAAAATCAAAATCCTTGTGATGAATAACCTTGTCAAACCCAGTGATATTTTAGAGGCTTCGAAGCGTTTGGAAAATGTGGTCAAAAAAACCCCTACGGAATACAACGAAAACCTTTCCTTACGGTACAAAGCCAATATTTTCTTGAAACGCGAAGATTTGCAGATAGTCAGATCGTACAAAATTCGGGGTGCGTACAATGCCATCGTGTCGCGCTCGCCCGAAGCCCTTGCCAAAGGCGTAGTCTGTGCAAGTGCGGGTAATCACGCACAAGGCGTGGCTTTGACCTGCAATTTGCTCAATGTTCAGGGGCATATTTTCATGCCACAAACCACCCCGAAACAAAAAATCAAACAAGTACAACTTTTTGGGAAAGACAAGGTTGAAATAATTCTCATTGGCGATACTTTCGATGATGCGTATGCCCAATCGATGGAATTTTGTGAAAAAAATAGCAAAACTTTCATACACCCTTTTGATAATCCTGATATTATTAGCGGGCAGGGAACTGTCGGTTTGGAAATTATAGAATCGATCAAAAAGCCTATCGATTATTTATTCGTGCCGATTGGCGGTGGCGGCTTGGTTTCAGGCATTTCGGTTTATTTTAAGGCGCTTTCACCTGCTACCAAAATTATTGGGGTAGAACCGCTGGGCGCACCTGCCATGAAAGAGGCTTTGGCACGAAAAGAAGTGGTTACACTTGACAAAATAGACAAATTCGTAGATGGGGCGGCGGTCAAAAGAGTAGGAAATTTGAATTTCCAAATATGCCAAGAAGCCCTCGAAGACGTGGTTTTAGTTCCCGAAGGCAAAGTTTGTACGACCATTTTACAGCTTTACAGCGAGGAGGCAATCGTGGTCGAACCTGCAGGGGCTTTGGCAATAGCCGCCCTCGACTCGTACGCCGAACAGATCAAAGGAAAAAACGTGGTGTGCGTAGTAAGCGGTAGCAACAACGACATCGACCGTATGCAGGAAATCAAACAACGTTCTTTGGTTTATGAAGGTTTGAAACATCATTTTATTGTTACTTTCCCCCAACGTCCTGGGGCGCTTAAGGAATTTTTGGAGGAAGTATTAAGCCCTACGGACGATATTACCCGTTTTGAGTATAATAAAAAAAGCAACAAAGAATTTGCCAATGCGATAGTGGGAATCGAACTCAAAAGCAAGGAAGATTATGAACCTTTGCTCAAACGTTTGGAAAAAAGCCCTTTTGAGTTCATGGTTTTAGATCAAAGCCCAAAATTATTTGATTATTTGGTGAATGGTTATCAATAAAATTAAAAAAATGAACGCTAAGCTCACAAGGTTTTTCGAAATCTTGTGAGCTTAGCGTTTTTATCTCAAAAGCCAATCTTGTTCGTGCTGACTGCCCCCTAATTGCGGAATTTGATAAACGACTGCCCCTGTTTCGGTGGTATTGATCTCAACTACTCCTTTTTTCTGCAATTTTTCCATTTGCTCCTGAATCTGATCGGTCGGTATTTTGGTCAGTAAGGCTACTTGGGCTATCGAAAGGTTTTGTTTATACAAGGCAAAAAGTTCTAACAATTTGCTTTCGGTTTCGTGTTCTACTCTTTCATGGTACTGTTTGCGGAAATGCTGAAAACCGAATATTCCGCCTGCCAACTGGGGCAAACCCGCCGCCATCAATACAATAGGTTCGAGTTCAAAAATGCCAACCATGGCAGTCGCAAAACCTGTAAAAGTAAAAAGCCCTGTTACAGCGTGTCCGAGCCACTCTGTAGCCTTCATTTTATTATGTGTTGCCATTTGGTAATTTGGTATTGACTATTTTTAGACGCTAAAAATACAAAATTGGTTTTAAAATACAGTTCGAAAAGACTTTTTTAAGAAAAAAAGCAAGATTAGCTATTTTTTAAACCCTATTTAACCAGTTTGCCAACATTTTTTCACCATGTTCGGTCAGGATCGATTCGGGGTGAAACTGTACGCCGCGTACATTATAAGTTTTGTGCCTCATTGCCATGATTTGTCCTTCTTCGTCCAATGCCGTTATTTTGAAACAATCGGGCAAATATCCTTTTGCCACAACCCAAGAATGATAACGCCCTACAGATTGTTTTTTTGGCAAATCTTGAAAAAGCGGCTCTTCCGAATCCACAATTTCGGCGGGAGTTGCCAAGCCATGAAATACTTTTGACAAATTTTCCAAAGCCCCACCAAAGGCTTCGCCGATAGCTTGATGTCCCAGACAAACTCCCAAAATGCTTTTTGTAGGTGCATAAAGCCTGATCAGATCGAGCATAATTCCCGACTCGGCAGGTAGTCCAGGCCCTGGTGAAAGCACAATTTTGTCATACTGACCAACCGCTTCAAGGCTAATCTCATCATTTCTAAAAACCGCCACTGATTGACCGCTTAAATGTTCGAGAGCATGAACGAGGTTATAAGTAAAAGAATCGTAATTATCCAAAATTAATATTTTTTGCATATTGCCGTTTTTTTAGGGTTCTTTTTTTGCAAAAATAGGAAAAGGAATGTGGTTAATTGCGGTTCGAAACCAAATCTTTTATGTAGTTTTGTCAAAAGATTTTTTTGAACAATTTTTTCAAAGTAAAGGTTGTAAATATTTTGTGGCGTACCCTTTAGGGTGCGACTAATTGATTGATTTTCAACGGAATACAAACACCCTAAAGGGCGTTTTACAAATTATTACCAAGTAATTTTATGAGAAAAAAAATCGTAGCGGGAAACTGGAAAATGAATCTTGACCGGACACAAGGCGAACAATTAATACAAGATGTATTGGCTCAAAAAGCTGAAGTTTCGAAAGGAGCTATTTTGGTTTTTTGCCCTCCTTTTCCGCATTTGGGTTATGCCAAAAGTATTTTGGGGGCTGAAAATAGCATTTTTTTGGGAGCGCAAAATTGCAGTGATAAAGCTTCAGGGGCTTTTACAGGCGAAGTTTCCGCCCCCATTCTGCGTTCTTTTGGGGTCGAATATGTGATTTTGGGACATAGCGAACGCCGTCAATATTTTGCCGAATCGGATTCTTTGCTTGCCCAAAAAGTAGATCAAGTTTTGGCAAACGGCTTACAACCCATTTTCTGTTGTGGCGAATCTTTGGAACAACGAAATGCTGGAGATTTTGTCAATTTGGTTTCCGAACAGCTTACCAAAGGGCTTTTTCATCTTTCTGCTGAAAGTTTTGCCAAAGTGGTCATTGCCTACGAACCTATTTGGGCGATTGGAACGGGCGTAACGGCAAGTTCGGCACAAGCCCAAGAAATGCACGCCGCTTTGCGAAAACACATTGCCAAATATTACGGCGAAGCGGTAGCCCAAAATACCTCGATTCTTTACGGCGGAAGTTGCAAACCCGATAATGCGGCTGAACTTTTTGCCTGTGCAGATGTTGATGGAGGTTTGATAGGTGGAGCTTCGCTGAAGGCAAGTGATTTTATTGGCATTGCCAAATCGTTCTAAATTTGAAGAAAAATCAATAATTTTACCTACCAATACAACATTATCCGACATCTTTGAGGTGTCGGATAGCTTGATTATCAAGGGATTGCGACTATTTGTTAAAAGAAAAACATCATGTTGGACGTATTAATCATGGGCGCTGGACCCATTGGTTTGGCTTGCGGAATCGAGGCGCAGAAACGAAATTTGACTTACCTCATTGTTGAAAAAGGCTGTGTGGTCAATTCCCTGTACCATTACCCTCGAAATATGACCTTCTTTTCGACCTCCGAACGCCTCGAAATTGGCAATGTGCCTTTTATTTCCCATTCCGATAAGCCGACCCGCAGAGAAGCCCTCGATTATTATCGGCGTGTGGCAAGCGTTTGGAAACTGAACCTAAAAC
>JAAFHK010000204.1:0-2464 GCA_013297565.1 Cytophagales bacterium | reverse complement strand
AACTTTACGAAGCAGTCGAAAAAATTAATACGAAAAGTAATTATTTCGAGATACAAACTTCAAAAGGCGTTTATCAGGCTCGAAACATTGTTTTGGCAACAGGTTTTTACGATTTGCCAAACCTGCTGGGCGTAAAAGGCGAAGATTTGCCCAAAGTCAAGCATTATTATGATGAACCGCATTCCTACGCTTTCCAAAAAATTGTGGTGGTTGGGGCGGCAAATTCGGCTGTAGATGCGGCACTCGAAACGTACCGAAAAAGTGCAGAAGTAACCATGATTATTCGCGAAAATGAGATTCGTCAAAGCGTAAAATATTGGGTTCGACCTGATATCGAAAACCGAATCAAAGAAGGAAGTATTAAGGCTTTTTTTAATTCCGAAATTGCAGAAATTAGAGAGTATGAAATTGATATTCAGACACTTAACGGAAAAATCACTATTCCAAACGATTTCGTTTTAGCCATGACAGGCTACCAACCAAACTATCATTTCTTGAAAAATTTGGGAGTGGAAATTAGCCCCGATTCCGCCAAACGCCCTTTGTACGATTCGCAAACTCAAGAAACTACCCAAAAAGGGGTGTATGTAGCAGGAGTAGTTTGTGGGGGTATGAAAACGAATGAATGGTTTATCGAAAATTCACGAATCCATGCCGATCTGATTATGGAACATATTCGCCAAAAAGGCTAAAATAGAGGTTTGGGCAGCCTAAAAATTTAATCCCTTGTTTTTTTAAAATCATAATCAGGGTAAAGACTTTGAAAAGTTAGAACTTGCGGTAATTTTATATCGTACTGAATATCAATGGCTTGATTATGACTTTTGTATTTTTCGCCTTCTAATAGGGCATATTCCAAAGGCATTCCTTGTAAACTCTGAAACTCTGATAGAAAATTTTTTATGATACTTGTAAAATAAACCACATAGTTTCTTTCGATTGTTTCGGAAAATTTAGCGCTATAAAAAAGAGTTTGTATGTACGCTTTTTGGCATTTAAAACCTAAAATTTCTTTGTGTTCTTCTACATACCGAATATTTACTTTTTGGCTATCCAAAGCGTGATCTATATAAATTGTATTTTCTTTTTTCTCAGTGTCATGATCATGTTTTAACATAGCGGAAGCCATCATTTTTTCTTTATAATAAGCCCTCAATAGTACATTACTTGTATTATTAAATGATAAGTACGATTCTGATATTTCTATTAGAGTGTCTTGACGAAACAGTACATAATGCTTACTATCTCTTTTATAAGGAGTCTTTTTTTCTAACAGATTTTTATACACAATTTTCCCTTTCGTTTGGGCAAAAGCAAAGAAAGGTAGAAAAAACAAGAAAAAGCAAGTAATAAAAAATTTCATAATGATAAGTAAGAATTTCTGTTATTGAAAAAAAAGCCCAAAGTATAAACTTATAATTTGAGCTTTTAGACTTGTTTAAGTGTTAATTAATACAATTTACAGCATCAAGCCAACAATCATATAAAGATCCTTCATATGCGTCTTCTAAAAACTCAGTAGGTATTCCACGTCCAAACATACGTGCAAACGTAGAAGTTGCTCCCATTTCACAGCCTATGTATCCAATATTGCAAAGGGCTACCTTATACCCTATATCTTCCGTTCTTGCCTTTGCACTTTTATTTACACTAAATACTGCGTATTTTAGGGCATTTTCGCTCACATTGGCAAGCGTTTTATTAGCTTGAAGACCTTTTAGAGCATTTAGAGACTCATTTTCCCAAGTTTTAAAAGTGTTTTCTGAAACGATTTCTTGACAAAATAATGCAAAAGATGGTTTAGTAGTTTTGTGCCTTTGAAGAATAGAGCTTCGTTCCTCTCTACTCATGGAACTCAAATTAGCAAACATTGTTGTACGGAATTCATTTTTGGCATTAATCCATTGCTTAAAATTGTCGTCTTTTGACAAATTTTCAGCCATTTTTAATTCTTGCGAACTAAGCATTAGTTTTTCTCCGCCCCAAATAGCTACTTCGGTGGGTACATCGACTACTTCGTTTTTTTGACAAGCATAGAACAGAAAGCTTATGGATAACAAAACAAAAGACATAAATACTACTTTTTTCATGATTTTATACTCAAAACTTTTATAAATTACACAAATTTCAGCCCTGAACACAATCCCCCCTGCCCCCCTTTAAAAAGGGGGGAGTTTTATTTTTTCTTACAATTCCCCCCTTTTTAAAGGGGGGCAGGGGGGATTTAAAAGTGTAAATTACAAGCGTTTTTAGTATAATAGTTTTTGTTAAAAAATAATTCGATTTCGAAAAAAAATTACTTCTAAATACGGTGCAAATCGTAAGATAAGTTTTCAAAAATGTATAAAAAATGTAAATTTTTTTTTACGTTTTTGTTATGAGTTTTGCGTCATAATGCACCAAGGAGCAATCATAGAAAAAGCTGTGCGTAGCAGCGGCTACTCTATTACTAAACTTGCCCAAA
>JAAFHK010000203.1:396-7605 GCA_013297565.1 Cytophagales bacterium | reverse complement strand
GGGGGTATTCTGTGCGGATAAATTCAGCCATGTCGGCTTTGAGGGCTTTTAATAAGGAATTAAAACGTTTGTGCTTTCTACAATCCGACAAGGAAGTCCCAAAACCTCTTTTTTGCCATTTTTCAAGCCATTCATCTTCAATTTTTTTCCTTAATTTTTGACAAACCAAATCCACGTATGGTTTTTCGGCAAGGCTAATTTCTTGGCGAGTATTGATTCCTTTTTTGCTCATGGTAAATGCGTAGGTTATAAATTATTAGGGAATATGCCATAGTTTTATTGATTCAAATTTCCTGATACAACTTTTCCATAATGTCCTTGATATATAGCAACATAGCAAAAATCTTAAACACTTCTTCGTCTTCGGCACTGTAGGACTTGCTAACCGCATACTCCGAACCATCAAGAATGACAAAAAACCACAAACGACCTGTTACATAAATGCCATAAATGGGTTTGTCGTCCTGATTTGTGCGTTGCGAAGCAACCATCGAGATCAAGAGTTGTCCGCAAGGATCGTTATCTCGGTTTTTTTCAGGTTTGTACTCGTGCAGAAAGAAATGTGGTTTTTGAGGCGTTTGAATGCCTTTTGCCAACATAAAATCAACTTTACCTTCGGTTACTAAAGTATCATTGGCATACCGAACCGACATGGGGCGTTGGGTAAAAACTTTGTAGTACGGACTCACGAACTCGGCTAAACTCATAAAAGGGTTGATAAACAAACTTTTGAGTTCATCTTCGTTCCACGAGTCGACATAATCGACTAATAAACTTTTAAGTCGTTCAATTTGCGAAGTGGCTCCATGTTTTTGATCAAATTGGACTTGATCGAGTTCTTCAAGAGTCTTATGACGAGTGCGTATCAAACCAAATTCTTTGGCTACGTCCTCATAAAGCCAATTTTTAAAAGGCTTATTTCGGACTTTTTTCTTTTTGGTTGCCATAATTTAGGATAGATTTTTATTTATACTCAATCAAAATTGCTTTTGTAAGGCGAACATTCTTGTTCGCCACAGAAACGAACAAGAACTTCGTTTTTACGTGAAAACCATTTTAGTTTGAGTATACAAAAATAGCGAATACGGAAGTAAAAAGCAAATATACGCTTTTTCGGTGAAAAAAATAGAAAAACAACAAAATATAAACCCTTGAAAATCAAGCTATTAAAATCCACGAGCATTTAGGAAGGCTTTGGCGAGCATTTGGGAAGACAAAAGTTCGCTTTCCCTATTTCAGCCTTGTACCTTTGTTTCACCAAAAGGCACAAATTATGACTTTACTAAAATACAAATACTTTATGAAAACCTACTCTCAATATTTCCTCTTACTGTTTTCTCTATGTTTTTCCTTCCAAGTTCTTGGACAAAAAGGAATTTTGACCGATCCGAAACTGCCCGCTGATGCTCCCAAAAAAATTCATTTACACGAAATAGAGGATTTATCGGCATTCAAGACCGCCATGCAAAAATCTTTTGAGCAAAAACGCATTGCCGAAATACCCGAAGAGGGCTACGTCATGCTTTTGGAGGGGAGCTACAAACCGCAGCACACGCACCATATTCATCGAAAAGTCGGTTTTGCGGTGTGGTTCAAGAATAAAAGTCTTTTTAAGGTTGGTTTGATAAAATTACCACAGGAAACAGTGGCTTTGTATTATTTTGATGAAAGTACGGATACTTGGTATCAGGAAAATTCGAAACTGATTATTATGTTCAAAAAAGGCGAAACCATCACAGGCGGCGTGCCTGAAGTCGTTGCTTTTTCGAGAATGAAATTGCAGGCGCTGAAAAGTAATTGAGTTGTATAGGTTCGAAAAATGGATTTCTTTCAATCAGCTTGATTTTCAATATTTTACCAACACACCCTAAAGGGCGTTTTACAATTTTTTTTACTTTAAAAACACAATTTTGTATGAAAACAGTCAAACTTTTGGTTTGTGCCATTGCTGTGATGTTTGTGTCTTCGATATATGCCCAAAGTATTAATAATGAACAGTTTAATAAAAATAATACGCAACTTGTTTTTGTAAGTCACGATGCGGCACAAATTCAAGAATTTTTGTTTGCTAAAGATCAAATTAATATTGTAGATAAAGATTATTTTGGTAAAACAGAAATTACCAGATTTGCCGATTTTACAGGTATTCGCAAAGATATTCCTTTCGAAAAATGGTATCTTTCGGGCAGATTGGGCGGTGTGCCTATGATTGACACAGATTACATACAATTTGAAATCGAGAAAAAAGATGGGCAAAAAGAAAGTTAAAAAAACATCAAATAATTCTTTTTTTGAGGAAGATAAAAACCTTTTCCGTAGCATAAATGCCAAGTCTATTGATCGGTTCGGAAAATCAATAGACTTGGCATTTATGCTACGGATTGTTTTCGTTTAAATCCAATCTTACCACGAATAGCCGTTTTTTTAATAAATCTAAAAACGCCCTTGTCCGTGTCCTCACGGAAGACATTAGTGTATTCGTCTGTGAGGACACGGACAACGGCGGGAAATTTCTTATGTAAAAAAGTAGATTTTTACCAAGAATGACCGTATTCGGTGAGCCAAGATTGGGCATTTTCATTTCCTAATTTAGCAGCTTTTTGGTAGTATTCTGATGCTTTTGAAAAATAGCCATGATCTGCATAATCACTTCCAAGATTATGGTAAATTTCTGATTCAGGTGGGTTTTCTCTCACATTAACAATGCGAACTTTACAATAATAAGGACTAATTTCTATGAACCTTGATATTTCATTTTTTGATTGAGAAACTTTATGATAATAAATATTTGCCTTTTCTGATTCACCTTTTTTTGAATAAGCAATATAAAGATTATTGCAAACCTCCAGTAAATCGGGTCTTAATTTAATAGATTCTTCATAAAAATTAATGGCTTTATCTAAATCGCCTTTTTTATGATAAATAACTCCAAGATTATTGCAAGCATAGGCACAAAGTTCTATTTCCATAGCTATTTTAGGTTTTAATTCACACGATTTTTTATAAAAAATAATAGCTATGTCTAAATTATTGTTGTAATAATAAAACAATCCAACTTTATTACAAGCATAAATATAATCGGGTTTTAATTCAGTATTAGACTTAATATATTCAAAATTTAATTCAATTGCTTTTTCATAAAAGCTGATTTTTTCCTCAATAGTTTTTACTTTATACGCTTTATCAAAATATTCACGAGCCTGTTTTTCTCTTTTTTGGGCTTGTTCTTTTTCTAACCGTTCATTTTCTATTTTTTCAAAAAAAATCCCCACCCAAACCTTCAATTCATCATAGTATTTATAATCACCACTATTCCAAATATACTTTCTTTTGAGATGTGTATAATCCACACCTTTCGCACCCATGTTATCCAAAGCCTCAAAAAATTCAACTATTTTGAGTTCATCGATCCAATTTAATAGTGTTTGTTTGTCCATCATTTTTTTTTTGGTTTAATCTTTTGCAAAGAAAATCATTTTCAAGTAAAAAATTACCTTATTTTTGCCTTAAAAAATCACCGAAAACCAATTTCATCATCAAAAATATGCAAACCACACCTTACCAAGCCAAACACAAAATTCGGATCGTTACGGCGGCTTCGCTTTTCGATGGGCATGATGCCGCTATCAATATTATGCGCCGCATTCTGCAATCTTCGGGGGCGGAAATTATCCATTTGGGGCATAATCGGGCGGTTCATGAAATCGTGAATTGTGCGATCCAAGAAGATGCCCAAGCCATTGCCATGACTTCGTACCAAGGCGGACACGTCGAATATTTGAAGTATATGCACGACCTTTTGAAGGAAAAAAATGCCTCGCATATTCGCATTTTTGCGGGTGGCGGCGGAACGATTTTGCCTTCGGAAATCGCAGAACTGCACGCCTACGGCATTACCAAAGTCTATTCGCCCGATGACGGAAGGGCAATGGGTTTGCAAGGTATGATCAATGATGTGTTGGAAAAATCGGATTTTTCGACATTGGAAATGTTCAAATCTACGTCTAAAGCTATTACCGCAGATAATCTAAAGCCTGAAAATTTCGTCAATTTTGCCCAAATTCAAGAATATCAGCAAAAACTGCATCAGGAAACTCAAGAAAAAGTCAAATCAGGGGAAGTTCCTTTTCTTAAAGATTTTGCGAAAATAAAACACCAATTTGTAGCTAAAATGATCAGTTTGGCGGAAAATGAACCTGATTTTTTTGCTAAAATTAAACATATACTCAATCAAATTCGTGAGAAAGGGTTATTTGAACAACCCAAAAAACAAATTCCCATTTTTGGCATTACAGGCACAGGCGGATCGGGAAAATCGAGTTTGGTTGATGAAATTGTAAGGCGATTTTTGTTTCATTTTGAGGACAAAACCATTGCGATTATTTCCGTTGATCCCTCAAAACGCAAAACGGGCGGGGCTTTGCTCGGCGACCGTATTCGCATGAACTCAATCGATAATCCGAGAGTGTATATGCGTTCTTTGGCGACTCGCCAATCCAATTTGGCTTTGAGTAAATACGTGCAGGATTCGATAGATATTTGTAAAACCGCCAATTTTGACCTTATTATTGTCGAAACTTCGGGTATTGGGCAATCGGATACGGAAATTGTCGACCATTCGGACGTGTCGATGTATGTCATGACTTCGGAATATGGGGCGGCTTCGCAACTCGAAAAAATCGATATGTTGGACTTTGCCGACCTGATTGCGATTAATAAATTCGATAAACGGGGTTCGTTGGACGCTTTGCGTGATGTGCGGAAACAGTACCGCCGAAACCGCAATTTTTGGGAAGGAAAAGACGAAGAATTGCCGATTTTTGGGACAATGGCGAGCCAATTTAATGACGAAGGCACGAATATTTTGTTTGGGCATATTGTCCAAAAAATTACCGAAAAAACAGGCGTTTCATTTACAAAAGAAACCTTGCAAGGTTTTGAAAACCTTGCAAGGTTTGATAAATCTGATAAATCCACTTTCAAATTTATCATTCCGCCTGATCGAGTTCGATATTTGGCAGAAATTGCCGAAAATTCGGATAATTACGGCGTTTTTGTCGAAAAACAAACGGCTTTGGCACGAAAAGCCTATAATTTGTATGGCGTTCTTACAGACCTTGCAAGGTTTTCAAAACCTTACAAGGTCTTGCCTGAAAAAATAGAAAACCTTGAAAATGAGGATCATACGATCCAATTTTTGGCACAGGAATACGAAAAAACGGTTTCCCAAATCGACTACGAATGTCGCCAAAAATTGCAAAATTGGACACAAACCAAAGAACTTTTTACGGCTGAAAAATATGCGTTCAAAGTTCGAGATAAAATCATCGAACAGGATTTGTATTTGGAAAGCCTTTCGCACAACAAAATTCCAAAAATTGCCTTGCCAAAATATAAAGATTGGGGCGATATTTTACATTGGATTTTGACCGAAAACGTAGCGGGTGAATTTCCGTACTCGGCGGGCGTTTTTCCTCTGAAACGCGAAAATGAAGACCCTGCCCGTATGTTTGCGGGCGAAGGCAATGCCGAACGCACCAATAAACGTTTCCATTATGTTTCGACAGGTTTGCCCGCCAAACGCCTTTCTACGGCTTTCGATTCGGTAACTTTGTATGGTGAAAATCCTGATTACAGACCAGATATTTACGGAAAAATTGGCAATTCGGGTGTAAGTATTGCCACGCTTGATGATGCCAAAAAACTGTATTCGGGCTTTGATTTGGCTTCGCCCACTACTTCGGTTTCGATGACCATTAACGGTCCCGCACCGATGGTTTTGGCGTTTTTTATGAATGCCGCCATCGATCAGCAATGCGAAAAATACATTTTGGAAAATGGATTAACAGAAACCTTGTTAGGTTTCGAAAACCTAACAAGGTTTGGAAATCTTGTAAAATATAATGCACCCATTCCCGAAGGGCATAACCACTTGGGTTTGAGGCTTTTAGGTGTAACAGGCGATCAGGTTTTGGAACGAGAAGTTTATGAAAAAATCAAAGCCGATACCCTCAAAAAAGTTCGTGGAACTGTCCAAGCCGATATTTTGAAGGAAGATCAAGCCCAAAATACCTGTATTTTTTCGACCGAATTTGCCCTACGAATGATGGGCGATATTCAGCAATATTTTATCGATAAAAGGGTGCAAAATTTTTATTCGGTAAGTATTTCGGGTTATCACATTGCCGAAGCAGGAGCAAATCCGATTTCGCAATTAGCCTTTACTTTGGCGAATGGCTTTACTTTTGCCGAATATTATTTGAGTCGAGGTATGAAAATTGACGATTTTGCCCCCAATTTTTCCTTCTTTTTCTCGAACGGCATGGATCCCGAATATTCCGTTATGGGGCGAGTTGCCCGCCGTATATGGGCAAAAGCCATGCGTTACAAATATGGGGCAAATGACCGCAGTCAAAAGCTAAAATACCATATTCAGACCTCTGGACGCAGTTTGCACGCCCAAGAAATTGCTTTTAATGACATCAGAACGAGCTTGCAAGCCCTTTGTGCCATTTATGATAATTGCAATAGTTTGCACACGAACGCTTATGATGAGGCGATCACCACCCCGACCGAAGAAAGCGTAAGGCGGGCTTTGGCTATTCAGTTGATTATCAACAAAGAATGGGGTTTGGCGAAAAATGAAAATCCTTTGCAAGGTTCGTTTATTATTGAGGAACTGACGGATTTGGTCGAACAGGCGGTTTTGAACGAATTTCGCAATATTTCGGAACGCGGCGGGGTTTTGGGGGCAATGGAACGAATGTACCAACGCAGTAAAATCCAAGAAGAAAGCCTTTATTATGAAACCCAAAAACACGATGGAACGCTTCCGATTGTGGGGGTTAATACCTTCCTTGACCCGAAAGGTTCGCCAACGATTATTCCTTCGGAAGTAATCCGAAGCACGACCGAAGAAAAAGAATTGGCAATCAAGCAATTACAAAGTTTCCACGAAAAAAATAGCGAAGCAGGAAAAGTGGCTTTGCGAAAATTGCAAAATGTTTCGTTACAAGGCGGAAATATTTTTGAGGAACTGATGGAAACGGTCAAAGTGTGCAGTTTGGGGCAAATCTCGAAGGCACTCTATCAGGTTGGCGGGGAGTATAGGAGGAATATGTAGATTATTCAAGCCTTGTAAGGTTTTGAAACCTTACAAGGTCTTTTTTATTTTTTTCTTATCTTTGCTTTATTATCAAATTGAAAAAT
>JAAFHK010000203.1:0-386 GCA_013297565.1 Cytophagales bacterium | reverse complement strand
AAACGGCTCATCTACCCAAACAAGACCTGATGCAAGAAATTATGCAAGAACTATTGCTTTTACCTGAAGTTTATAGGTTTCATATACTATTGATTATCAGTACCTTGCGGAAGGAATTGGAACAAATGAAGCAAATCAATTCTGTACCTGATCCTGATGGTTGGTCGGAAAAAGATTGGCAAGAATTTATGCAAGAACAAACACAAAGACGCAAACAAATGGCAAGTACTTTTGATCGGGACGAATTATGAAAGAAAAAGATAAACTCTTGGATAGTGATACACTCTCGTATTACCTTAAAAATCAGCCTTCTGTGGTGCAAAAATGGCTTGATGTTTTGAAAAAAGACAAAAAACTTTACTGTACTCGCTTGTCTTTTTATGAAA
>JAAFHK010000202.1 GCA_013297565.1 Cytophagales bacterium | reverse complement strand
CTTCGTGATTTTCCACGAACGCCTCCAAAAATTTGCCTGCTACTATAGCCCCCGCAAACGGACTGCTGTGATGGTTTTTCAGATCGGCTATTTCCGATTTTACTTCCGAATCGTAGTCTTCCCAAAATGGCAAACGCCAAACTTTTTCTTGAGTCGCTTGTCCTGCGGCATAAAGTTCCTGTGCCAAAGTATCGTTATGTGTCATAAAACCCGCCGCTTTGAAGCCCAAAGTCCCAATCACCGAACCTGTTAGGGTTGCCATGTCGATCATGACATCAGGATTGTAATTGCGTTTGAGGTAGGCGAGTCCGTCCGCCAACACCAATCTGCCTTCGGCATCTGTGTCAATAATTTCGATAGAAAGTCCTGAATATGAACTAATTACATCACTCGGACGGAAAGATCGGGAATCCACGCAACTATCCGTTGCAGGCACAATGCCAATAACGGCAATCGGGAGTTCCAAACGCGCCGCCGCTTCGACCACCGCCGCCACGCTTGCTCCACCCGCCATGTCGCATTTCATATTGACCATAGCTTGCACTTTGATATTCAAACCGCCTGTGTCGAACATCAGCCCTTTTCCCACCAAACCCACTGTAGCCAGGGGTTCTTTTGGGATATATTCCATAATTGTAAAAGTAGGGGGAATTTCGCTTCCCTGATTCACTGCCAAAAGTGCGTGCAAACCTTCCTTTTGGATTTCCTTTTTATGCAATACTTTTACGGAATAATTATATTTTTTGCCCGATTCTTCGACATCTTTAGCAAAAGAAAGGGCTGTAACTTCGTGCGAGGGTTTATTAACCCAATCCATAATTTTGATTTGGGTTTCTGCCAAAATTTTTCCTCTTTCTTGGGCTTTTTCCGCCTGTTTTTGCTTTTCGGCAGGGACTAAAAGCGTAAATTTGGTATCGGGCAATTTGTATTTTTTGGGTTTCCCTTTTTCGGTTTTGTATTTGCCTATTTCATAAAAACCCAAATAAATACCCGACACGCAAGCCTCTACTGATTCAGCAAAATTATTTTCGGCAAAACTTCCCCAAGTTTCCAAATCGATTCCTATATTTTTGGGCAGTTTGCTTCTGTTCTGATGCACAAAACGGCGCACAAGCGTACAAACTTCGGGAGCTGTGTTTTTTTTACCCAAGCCCAAAAGGGTGATTTTTTTGGTAAAAAGATTGACAAAAAGCGGTAGGCTTTCCTTGTTTTCGGCTTTGAAATCTCCACTAAGGGTTTCGAGATAGATTCCTGCGGTTTCTGCAATAGCGTTTTGGTGCGTAGCCCAAGTTGCCGAATCGAGAATGACTAAAAGATTATCAAGGTTTTCAGGTTTGTCTGAACTTATACGTATTTTCATCGGATTTAGGTGATGCTTAAATGAGCCGCAAAAATACGCTTTAAATTGCAATTTTTGGCAATTTAGAAGCAAAAAATACAAGTTTTTATCAAATTATCTGATAGGATAAATCGAAACTCCTTGTTAAATACAATTAACAATTAAGATTTCCGTTATACCTTTGCCTTGATGAAAATACGATTACCCTGTTTTTGGACTACAAACGCACATAAAAACTAATACATTTTAACATTGATTGTAAATAAATATGCAACCGTATAATCTGACGTTTTTGAAGTGGTATATTCTTCCCAGTGAGTTTAGTGTTACTTCTGTTGTTACGATTGCCCTTTGTATTCTTTCTTCTTTTTTGATTTCTATTTTGCTTATTCCCGAAATTATCAAAGTGGCGCACGCCTACAATGTGTTGGACACGCCCGATTTCGAACGCAAAATTCACCGTTACAAAGTACCAAGTTTTGGTGGTTTGGCTATTTTTACAGGTTGCATTGTTTCTACCTTGGTATGGGCTATCTCGTTCCATATCAACAACATACAATATCTTTTGGGTGCTTTGTTTGTGATTTTGATTGTAGGTTTTCGTGATGATCTCATTCCACTAAGAGCCAGTATCAAACTGCTGGGGCAGTTCATTGCCGCTACCATGATTATTTATTTTGGAGATATTCGTTTCGAATCTTTGCACGGTTTTTTGGGAATTACGGAAGTGAATCTGGTTTTGAGTTATACTATTACGCTTTTTACGATTATCGTGATTACCAATGCTTTTAATTTGATCGATGGCATTAACGGTTTGGCAGGAACGGTGGCTTTGATTGTGTTTGGTTTTTATGGCGGTTGGTTTTATCTCCACGCCAATTACAGCATGACGATTGTGTGTTTTAGCTTGATTGGGGCGGTTACGGGTTTTTTGATGTATAATTACAATTCGCAGATTTTCATGGGCGATACAGGTTCTTTGTTGATTGGTTTTTTGGCTTCCGCAACGACCATTATTTTTATCAATGAAAATTCTCTGCAAAATAGTTCGATGTTCCAATTCTCTAACCCCATTACTGTGGCTTCAAGTGTTTTGGTTTATCCGCTTTTTGATACTTTGCGGGTTTTTATGATCAGAATTTCGCAAAAACGTTCGCCTTTTTCTGCCGACCGAAACCATATTCACCATTTGTTTTTGAATTTGGGTTTTTCGCATTTGCAAGCTACTTTTAGTATTTGCGTGTTCAATCTGCTTTTTTTGGGACTGGCGTGTTATGCTGACGGTTTCTTGAACGATAATTTGCTTGTGCCTATTTTGGTTACCTCGATGTCTGGTTTGGTCTTTATCCTCAAAAAAGTAATTTACTGGCGTTCGTTTAGTTTTCGCAGAAAAGTATTTGCTTTGGCAAGAGAAAAGAAATATTAGAGTTTATAAATAAATATGTATCGTACCCTTCAGGGTGCGGCTAATTAATTGATTTTCAAATAATTACAAACACCCTAAAGGGCGTTACGCAAATTATTAATAAACTCTATTAATCATAAGAAAACCCGCAAAGTCTTTAAGACCTTGCGGGTTTCGTTTTTAAAATAATTTTTTTACCCTTTAATAATTACGCCACTTGCCTCGAAAACAAAACTATCTTCGGCTTGGGTAATTTTTTCTATTTCTTCTTTGCTTTTGCCTGCGTCTTCAGCAAAATGTTTGAGGCTTTCTACACTTACTTTTTCTTTGCGAATCACTCCTTCAAAAATTGCCTCTTTTCCGTCCGAATCTTTAGGAACAAAAAAGCCGTAATCTTTGAACGAAACCCGCATGGTTTTGTTATTTCCTAAGTCTATGGTCATCCAACAGCCTTTAGCTTTGCAAGCCTGAACTATTTTCGCCTTTACTTTCATCTGTGCCGAATCCGCATTTTGTAATTTGGCGGGAATTTCAGTAGCGGCTACTGCTCCGTCTTCTGTGATTTTATCACCATAAAAAGTTACAGCACTGGCTACGGCTTGTTCAGGCGTATTGTTTTCTGTAGGTTGTTGTGAGTTACAAGCCCAAACTAAAGCGCTGAAACCCAATAGGAATGTTAATTTTTTGAACATACAAATAGTGAATTTTGGTAAAACATAAAAAACCTGCCAAAATTACAAAAAAATCACTTAAAATATTTGTCCAAAATCGTTATTTTTTTGGACTAAAAGCCGTTCGTGTTTCTATCTGCGCCTCCAACTGATGCAACATGGCGTACAAACCAAAATAGGTACGGTTTAGGTAAAGGGCTTCTTTCGAACCTCTTGGGCGTTTGGCGGTTTTAAATTCGGGCATTTTCGAAACCGACTCTCCAAAATTCATCATTTCTTGAAAATAATTTTTATTCCCAAAATCAAATGTTTTTTCCAGAAAAGGGCGTGTAGTGAGTTCGCACATGGTTTTAAAAATTTGGCTAAATATTTCTTTTTCGTGGGCGCTGTCCTCCTCAAAAAGAAACCCAATTTCATAAAATAATTTGAACATACGCTGTTCGTCAGTTAAAATGGTATGATCCAAAACCCCAAAGTGTATGTCGTAATAATCCGCAGGAATTTCTTTAACACAACCAAAATCCAATACGCCAACCGTTCCCTGCTCGCCAAAAAGGAAATTGCCTGGGTGCGGATCGGCATGAACGGTTTTGATTACGTGCATTTGGTAGTCATAGAAATCCCAAAGGGCTTGTCCGATCCGATTTTTTATTTCTTGCGAGGGTTGGTTAGCCAAAAACTTATCGAGGTGTGTGCCTTCAAGCCAATCCATCGTCAGAATTCTTTCACATGAAAATTCAGGATAATATTTGGCAAAGATCAGATTCTGCAAATGCGCGCAGGCTTCGGAAATCTGCTGCGAACGGCGAAGTTCGAGTTTATAATCGGTTTCTTGGATCAGCATTTTCTCGACTTCACCCATATACACTTCCAAATCTCTCTCATCGAGTTGCAAGAGGCGCGAAGCAAAAGGTTTGACCATTTTCAGATCAGAACTAATGCTACCCGCTACACCTGGGTACTGAACTTTGACTGCCAGTTTTTTGCCCTTTAGCGTAGCCTGATGGACTTGACCTATCGAGGCGGCATTAAAAGCCTCTTTGGAAAATGTTTCAAACATTTCGTTTGGGCTTTTCTGAAAATAGGTCTGAAAAGTTTTGACCACTAAAGGAAAAGACAAGGGCGGGGCAGAATATTGGGCTTGGGTAAATTTTTCGGTATAGGCGGCTGGAAGCATATTTTTGTCCATACTCAACATCTGGGCAACTTTGAGCGCACTGCCCTTCAGTTCGCTAAGAGTTTCATAAATATCTTCGGCATTGGCGCGGTCGAGGTCTTCTTGATTAGCTTCGCCATTCATGACTTTTTGGGCGTAATGCTTCAGATAATTTCCACCTACTTTTACCCCTGTTTTTACGAATCGGGTAGCTCTTGCTACTTTTGAGGTTGGGATCGAATTTTGAGATTCATTTTTGTCGTCCATGTTTTTTTTAATAAAAGTGTGATTTTCAAAGCCTTGCGGATTTTTATGATTTAAACCTGTAAGGTTTTGAAAACCTTATTAGGTTTGAGTATAACACTTCTTAGGCTTTTATGTTTCCAAACAAAAAAGGTCTAACTACATGATGTAGTTAGACCTTTTGAAAAAAAATCAAGCGAATTATTCTTTTGGAACATCACGCACAACCCTAAATCCTGTACCATACACACGCGTACTGGGGGCGTAGTGTTCTCTTAAAGCAATTCGGGAACGAGTGGGTGGAAAAAACCAACTACTGCCGCGTCTTACTTTGCCCATTGGCGAACTGTCGGGACCTTGGGGATTTTCTCTGGGACTTACTTGGTAGTATTTTCTGCCATACCAATCCGAACACCATTCCCAAACATTTCCACTCATATCATAAAGTCCCAGTTCATTAGGTTTTAATTTGCCAACTGCCTGTGTTCTTTGATCCTTAGCATTATCACTGTGCCAAGCCACTTCATCAGGACGATTACTACCACTATATCGATAGTTTTTGCTGTATTTACCACCTCTTGCGGCATATTCCCATTCGGCTTCCGTAGGCAAGCGTCCGCCCGCCCATTTACAAAATTCAGCGGCTTCGTCCCAGCTTATATAAACCATGGGTTCGTTGTCATGCCAGTTTTGATCTTTCCATTGATCATAAATAGGGGGCATTGGCAGACCCTTTGCTTTCAAAAAAACCTTATACTGCTTAATTGTAACCTCATATTTGCCCATGTAAAAACCGTTAAGCGTTACTGGGTGCAAAGGTTTGGCATCACTTACCGTAGAATCGCCCATTGTAAAAGTGCCACCTTCTACCACCACATACTCTATACGAGTCGTATCACTTGGCAGTTTGTAAAAAACACTTTTAGGTTTCGGGTCAGTCTGTGCGTAGCTCAAGAAGGGTACGGTAGCCCAAGCCGCCAAAACTACCCATAAAACACTTTTTTTCATACCTATTTGAGTATTTTGAAAATCTATAGAAAAATAAAAACAAGTAGAATTTTTTAGTTCAGTCAAATTAAATACACATTTTGAACGATAAAAAGTTCCCTTTGTTATTGATAAAGATGCAATGTTAATGCAATCTATTTTTTTTAACAAATTTTTTACAAAAAAATTACCTGACAAACAAAGGAGTATAATCCAAAATGAGGTGATTCAAAAGCGTTTTGATGCGCGCCGTGAGGCTCGAATCCGCAGGACGAAGCATGGCTTCGTATTTATCTGTTGGCAAACCGTGATCACTCTGTTTTTTGTTTTCCAAATTCCCAATGGGTACAAACTGCTCTATTTTATTACCCAAAGAATCGGTTTTGGTTTCGTGGCGAAGATAGTTAAAGGAAGAAATTTTCCACATATAACCTCTGTTTTCGGCAGAGAAAACATCAATATTTCGTCCTGTGCTGTCTTCGCTTACGCTAATTTGGCTATTGAAAACCAAATTGGATTCCTTATTTTTTACGCCATGAATCTGCACCTCATAGCTGTTTTTGGCTTTGCTACGCATCACTTTATAAAAATAATAAATATCCTTGCGCTGCACGCCCGCACTAAACCAATTGGGGCTATTTTCGGTCATTTTGAAAAAATAATTCAATCCTTCGGGTTGTAGCCATCTTTCACGACTTATCTGCATTTTCATATCTTCCAAATCTTCTTTGTAAGGGGCATCACCGTACAAGTCCTTTAAGGCTTTTTGGCGTAAAAGACCATACAAAACGGCTTTTTTGGCTTGAGTAATGTTCGTTTTGCCCATCAAAGCGTTATAATACCCTTTGGCTTCGGAGAACGAGGCAAATTTATGCTCATTAATGTATTGTTTCTCTTTGATTGTGTTCGCATCATCGGGATTGGCTTTGCCGCCGCCGCCAAAACCTGCCGCCGTTGCAGGAGCAATTTCGAGCATGGTGGTCATATCATCTTTGGTCAATTTTTTGGCTGTTTCTCTGCGTTTTTGAGAAATGCCTGCTATGTCGGTCGTAAGTTGTTCGGCTTGGTAATAATCCAAAACCGCCCCCAAATAGTTTTTTTGGCTGTTTTGTAATTCTGCTTTTTTGTAAAAATATTGGGCTTGAGTTTTGTCCAAGATGGTTGCACTGGTATAATCGGCTAAGGCTTCCTCTTTTTTGCCTTTAATTTCCCACATTTGCGCCCTTTGGAAATAGGCATCAGCCATGGAGGGAAATAGATTGATCGCTTGGCTGAAATCTTCAATAGCTTGGTCATTGGCTTTCAACTCCGCTTGTGCCTTGCCCCGCAAATAAAACGCCATCACATTTTCCTTGTCGGTTTTTAAGACTTCCGAAAAAGAAACGACCGCTTCCTTATAATTTTTTCCTTCGAATTGTTTTTTCCCTTTTTCGTAAGTTGCCTGTAGGTCTTGAGCAAAACCCTGCAAAGAAAAAGCAATCAATAAAACAGCAAATAGGATTTTCATAAAAAATAAAAATTTGTTTTTTAACAATCTGTAGTAATAAAGTTTATGAATAAATGTAAAACGCCCTTTAGGGTGTTTCTAATAGCTTGAAAATCAACACATTGGCACAGACTAAAGGCTATGCTACAGACTTGTTCATAAACTTTAATAATACAACTACGAACAAAGAAGCAAAAGCGTATTTTTCCTTGTGAAAATAGTGTGGAAAATAGATATTTCCTAATTTTTTTTATTGTTGAGCAGACTATTTTTCTTTAACGTTTTGAATAAGGTTCAAAATTTTGGATTTTTGTTAGAAAAAAAAAAAT
>JAAFHK010000201.1 GCA_013297565.1 Cytophagales bacterium | reverse complement strand
CAATTCAAAAAGGCAATTCACGAAGTATTAGATCATTTAGAAAATTACAAAACAGAACTAAATTCTTTGTTAAGTCCCAATTTTCAATCATTCAAAAATGTGAAAGTTGTAAAGGTTTAAAGTATATTAACAAACTGATCCCAATGGATAAACTTTATCAACAATTTTTCCCTAATTATCTTAATTATTTGAATCATTTGAATAAACCATGAGAACATATATTTCATATTCTATTAGTGAAGACGAAAATTATATCATTTCCTTATTGAGTAAAAAAATAAGAGAAAATAATTTCTCTATTTTTACGAACCAAGCAAATACTCCTGAAATGATAAAGTATTATGTGCGCAATACCGATCTGTTTATAGGAATTATATCGGCAAAAGGAAAACGTCATCAGGAAGTTATAAAAACATGGGAAATTGCTAAGAAAAAAGTACCAAGTTTGTTACTTGTTGAAAATACGATTAATATTAAAGGTTCTACCAATAACGTAATTATTTTTGATCGCCTTAATCCTCAAATAGCTATTGATTCTATTAATCAACATATTGAAGCCGTAGATCAAAAGAAACCTAAACAAGTATTTGGTTCAAGAAACTCAAAAGATAATTCCTTCGCATGGTTAATGGCAGGGACTTTGTTTGTTTTAGCGGTTGGTTTGTTTGCCAATAATCAAAAATAATTTATCTATTCACATCGCCAAGGGTAGCTAATTTTTTTACGTCTTTTACGTTTTTGGCATAAACTACTTTTTCGTCTTTTGCCAAAACAAAATGCTCTTTCCCGCATCGCATTTTTATTTCTTCTCTCGTGCGCTTGTTGAAAAGGATACAAAAAAAATAGTAGAAAGAAAAACAAGATCAAAAAAGTACAATTTCGTATCTTTGCGGAAATTGTACTTTTCTAAGTTCTAAAAATCTCGAAATACATTAGCGGGATAGGTGAATAATTAAATTCTTTCTTCGGTTTTGCCAATAAGAATACAAAATAACAGCAATGACGACCAAAAGTAAAGCCAAAGCCGCCCTTCCATATTGCCTAATGGTCTGTTCCTGTGCAAGTTGGCTTGCCTGTAAGTTCTGATCTTTCTCCAAAATTTTGATTGAATCCTGTTGTTGTTGTGCCAAAAGTTCTTTAATTTTGACATAAGACAACGTATTATCCACATTCCACATATAATCTTTGAGCAAACGGCTTGTTCCTTGCCCTTTGAGTTGTTGTCCTGCGATAGTGGCGGTGATTGGGCGGTAATAATTTTCCGTAAAATTGATCAAACTAAATGAAAAAGTTGTTTTCCATAATAATACATTGAGGATTTCTGCCTCGACAAAAGCGTTGTTGCCTATGTACAAATGATTATTTTCAATTTTTCTTTCCAAAAGAAATTTTACAGGGTTTTCAGTCGTTCCACCAAGTTCATAAAAAGTCCCATAAGGATTATAAACGGGCAAAGTCGGACGAATCGCAAACATATTTCCAATAGAAGCATTGCCTTGCCCTTCTTCGGGAACAAGCCGCTGGGGAGTGTTGCTCAATATAAAACTTGTCCCAACCCGCAAGCGGCTATTAGAGTTGCTGGTCTAAATTTAGCCGAAAACTGTAACGTTCTGTGCCGCTATTACGTAGTATTCCCTCTTGCTGAAAATAACCCCAAGAGGCGTAAAAGCGTGTTTTTTCATTTCCACCTCTTATCGAAACGTCATGGCTTTGTGTGGGGGCTTGGCGGAAAACATAATCCGCCAAATTGGCTTTCAAATCAAACTTTTTTATAATTTGCCAAGCCAACATATTCCCAAGAAAAGAATAGTCCTCTATTTTTAGAAAAAAGGTTCTGCTTCCTCACTTTCCAAATCGTCTAAAGAAATATTGTGCTTTTGGCAAAGTTCTTTTAGTTTGTATTCGGCATTTATTTTTTCACCACCTACTCCCCTTTCCGCAAGGGCGTGTAGTTTTTTTGCAAGGGTTATAATTTTAGACATGGCTATGTTTATTTCGGATTGTTTGGAATGATGTATTGTAGTTCATATAATTTGTACTGTTCTACGAAAAAATCCTCCGCATTTGGCTCTTTAATATCCAAACTTAAATAGCCCCTTTTGATCAGGAATTTCCAATTCGAAAAAGCCCTGCATATTGGAAGTTGTATTACTTTGGTTCGTACCAATCCAAGCCCTCGCAAGGGGTGTTTGGTCTTGGGCTGATAGCACTTTGCCTTGAAGTTTTATTTGGGAAAAAACGGTATTTCCAAACAGTAAGAGGCTTAAAAACCAACAAGTAAAAAATGCTTTCATAGACTTTTGAATTTAAACTTGATTTTCAACGATTCCAAATATAACGAATTAATGGATTCAAACAAAATTACAGGAGAAAATCCTAACTTTGTGAAGAAGGCAGAGGCGAACACAAATAAAAGCCAATTATTTTGCTTTAAAATCAAAGAATTGTATTTTAAAAGTACCAATATTTATAATAAATCGATTAAAAATCGTGCCTAATACAACATTGAAAATATGAACATCGAGGAATTTCGTGATTATTGTCTTTCTCTTAAGGGCGTTACGGAGCATTTTCCGTTTGATCCTCATGTGTTGGTTTTTAAAGTCATGGACAAAATGTTTGCCCTGACTGATGTTGAAACATTCGACTCGATTAACCTCAAATGCGATCCCGAACGCGCCATCGAATTGAGAGAACGCTACCATTGCGTCATAGAAGGGTATCACATGAACAAAAAACATTGGAATACCATCAACATCGATGGCGTACTGTCTGGCGAATTGACAAGCAAGGAATTAAAGGCACTTATCTTACATTCTTACGAATTAGTGGTAAGAGGACTTCCCAAAAAAGTACAAAAAGACTTGGAAGAATTATAGCTAATTTTACGAATAGGCACGTATTTTGAAGTTAAAGTATAAAAAATATTACATTTTGCTCAAAGCAATTTTTTTATTCGTAACTTAGTGCCTTTATAAAGCGTAAATAATATCGGACATCTTTTCATTCCTCATGAAAATACGATTACTCATACTTTCATTTTTTGTTGGCTTTTTTACGGGCTATCCGCCGCTGCGTGCCAACCAATCGCAGTGGTACATTCAAGGCAGTGTTTTGGACGCAAGCAACCAAAAACCCATTGCCAATGCCGAAGTCCAAATTATCAATTTGCATGACAATAGCCGCATTATTTTAAAAACCGACCGACAAGGCAAATTCCGACAAGGGCTGGAACTCCAACGCAGTTATGAACTATCTGTCATTCACGAAAACTATTTCTCTTGGCGAAAAAACGACCTTGATACTTCCGATCCTGCTGAAAATCACTCTTTTAGCTTCCAACTTTCGCCTATTGTAATTGGCAAATCCGTGTTGCTCAAAGAAGTTGATTTTAGCCCAAATGGTACGCAACTTGTCCCTGAATCGGAAAAATCTTTGCAAGAATTAATCCATTTGCTCAAAACCAATCCCCAATTAATCATCGAAATTGGTGTGCATACGGATTCGAGAGGAGATGCCCAGCACAACCTCGACCTTTCCCAAGCCCAAGCCCAAGCCCTGATAGTTTTTTTGATCAAAGAAAACATTCCTGAAGCCCAAGTGCAAGCCAAAGGCTACGGTGAAAAATACCTGCTCAATCATTGCACAGACGGCATTCGATGCTCCACAGCCGAACATTTGCAGAATAGGCGAGTCGAATTTAGTATTATTGGTTTGCGGAAATAAAAAAAAATGCTTTATTTTTTGGAAAAAGCAAAATTTTAGCCAAATTGCCTTAGTTCTGAAGATTAAACGGCTTAAATCCCATAGGAATCCTGAAAACGCTTATCAAATATTTTTCTACCTTTTTCAAACGCTATAACGAAAGGGAGCGCGAACTTTCCAAAGCTATCAAGAACATCACAGGGCATAAACCCTTGAATATCAATCTGTTCAAACTGGCTTTGCAACACTCCTCTATTGGCAAAGAAGCATCTGACGGCTTCCGCGAGTCCAACGAACGCTTGGAATATCTGGGAGATGCCATTTTGGGAGCTATAGTTGCCGAATTTTTATTCAAACGCTTCCCCTATAAAGACGAAGGTTTTTTGACCGAAATCCGTTCGCGCTTTGTAAGCCGTGAAGCCTTGAATCTTTTAGCCAAAAAAATCGGACTTGATCACCTTGTAGAGTACGACTCCAAACGCCGAAATTCCCTTTCTTTCAAATACGTTTATGGTGATGCGATGGAAGCCTTTGTTGGGGCGGTTTATTTGGATCGAGGCTTTATTTTTTGCCGTGATTTTGTCATCAACAAGCTGCTTTTTACCCATTTCGACATTGACAGTGTAGTCCAAAACAACCAGAACTATAAAAGCCAACTCATCGAATTGTGCCAAAAAAACAATCGGCAAGTACGCTTTGATACCGTAGAAGATGAAGAAAGCGGAAACCAAAAACAATTTATCGTGCAGGTTATTATTGACGATGCGGTAGTGGCTGTTGGGAGAGGTTTTAGTAAGAAAAAAGCCGAACAAGATGCCGCCCGCCGCGCTTATGAAGCCGAACAGCAGTTATAACTTCATTTCTTCGATCAAATTTTGTGTAGTCTTACGGATTCTTACCCTTTCCAAATAATAATTTGATTATCAATTAGTTGTACTCAATCAAAATTGCTTTTGTAAGGCGAACATTCCTGTTCGCCACAGAAACGAACAAGAACTTCGTTTTACGACCAGAACCAATTTAGTTTCAGTATATACTAAAAACGCTTATAAATTACACATTTTTATCGTTGTAAAATATTGATTTTCAACCTTATAAAGTCTTTAAAACCTTACAAGGTTATAGAGTTCATAGTATATATAAAATTTTCTACAAACACTGAAGTATTTGAGTATAATGTACTCAAACTAAAATGGTTTTGACAAGGGGGCTTGCCCCCTTATCTTAGAATTAAAGATTTCGTGCATTTTTTTTATCAAAACCAATTTTGATTTAGTATAAATCAAAAAAAGCAAACTTACTTCGTTTCGGTCGTATTAGCGTATTTGTAAATGGCTTGCATGAGTTTTTCGACCATGCGGGGTGACCCCATCACAAGTGGAGCGCGTTGGTGCAAATCACGTGGCTCTATCTCCAAAATCCGTTGAACGCCGTTGTGCGCCATGCCACCCGCCTGTTCCATTACGTAAGAAAGCGGATTACATTCATACAAAAGTCGAAGTTTGCCGTTTGGGGCATCTTTGCTTGAGGGGTACAAAAAAATACCTCCTTTGAGCAAAGTTCTATGAAAATCAGCAACCATTGATCCTGTATAGCGCCCTTTCCATTTTTTTTCGTGGCAAAGTGCCAAAAAATCCTTCACTCCTTGTGTGTATTGGTTGGTGTAACCTTCGTTGATGGAATAAATATTACTGTCTTCGGGGATTCGAATATTGGGGTAGGAAAGGATAAATTCGCCCAAAGAATATTCGTAGGTAAAACCATTTACGCCGTAACCTGTGGTATAAACGAGCATACAAGATGCTCCGTACATGACATAGCCCCCTGCGGCTTGTTGAGAGCCTTTTTGCATTACGTCCTCGATAGTCGGCGGCGTACCAACGGGTGATTTTCGGCGATAAATAGCAAAAATAGTCCCAACAGGAATATTACAATCGATATTTGATGAGCCATCAAGCGGATCCATTGCCACAATGTACTTGCCGTCATGATTTCCTGTGTCGATCATTCCTTCGTCTTCTTCGGAAATAATGGCGCAAACTTCCTGCCCGCGCGTCAAGGCACGAATAAACCGAATATCGGCAATCACATCAAGTTTTTGCTGATCTTCGCCTTGCACATTTTGTTCGCCCGCCAAACCTTCCACGCCCAGCAAACCCGAACGGGTAATTTGTAGATTGACTACTTTGGCGGCGAGGGCAATATCTCTAAGAAGCTGTGAGAGTTCGCCTTTGGCGTAAGGAAACTCTTGCTGGCGTAGGGAAATAAAACGGTCGAGGGTTGTCCCTATGGAGGTAACGTACTTCTCGATAGCAGGATTATGTTTCATGTTCGTTAGGTTTGGGTGGCTAAGGTGATTTTAGGTGATTTTATTTTTTCAAACTTTGGATAAATTTGGCAAGGGCTTCCATTTCGTCCGCCGAAAGTGTATTTTTATAAGAAGGCATGGAGTTTTTTCCGTTTTGTAGCACTTCCATGATTTCCGCATCGGTTTTTGCTGTAAGGGTCAAATCTTTAGCTCCTGAAAGTCCCAGTTTTCCATCAGCCCCATGGCAGGCTTGGCAATAACTTAAGAAAACCACTTTTCCATGCTCAACGGCATTGTAATTTGGATCAGCTTTGTCGGTAATAGTTTGGCTTGTAAGTTCTTTTTTGGCACTTTTTTGTTTTTTATTCACTTCAGCAAGTCCATAACTTCCCAAAATCATCACAACTGAAAGAATTGCCAAAACCTTGTTTTTTCGTTTAAAACCAACTACCGCAACAGGGATCGAACCAAAAACTAAAGCCATTTTTATCCAAATAAAAGTCGTAATTTCACTAATTTGGGTAAGCATTCCTATTCCCGTGAGCAAAAACAGGGTACTAATGATCATTTCAGGAACTTTGACCTTCTGGGCAAATTTCTCGTAAGCAAGGCTATTGTTCAAAAGCAAAATCAATTTGATAAGGTACAAAAGAACAAATAAAATGACAACCAAACGGTGTGTATGTAGAAGACCTGTGTACATAAAGGTTCGTTTTTGGGGTTAAATGTTTTGAAATTATTAAAAAAAAATGCCATAAAACCTGCAAGATTTTCAAAACCTTGCAGGTTTATTTTTTTGCAGGTGAAACACTTGCAAAGTAGGTAGAAAAACCTTGCGGATTTATTTTTGGGCTTCGGCACAAGTACCCGCTTCTTTGCCGCAGGCACAGGTAATGCCTTGATTGCTCAAACCTACATTTTGGCTTGCGCAAGTCCCGCGAAATTCGCCATTTTTGATAAAAAGAAGGCGAACAGACATAAAAACAAAGAATATACCTATGAGTCCAATTGTTAAAAAGAGAGTAGTCATGGGGATTGGTAATTTTTGGTGATAAAATATCGCCTCAAAAATAAGCAATTATTTTGATACAGAAAAAACTAAGTTTTTGGTAAGATACGGACTTTTTTATACATTGCGATTCCTTAATTATTTCCACAAAATTCATACAAAGGCTTGGTATTTGCTAAACACCTTTGTCAATTCCTGTTTATTTAGACTTTTTACCATGATGAAATTTTGTCTTGTCTTGATATTGGGTTTGTGTATAGGCGAGGCTTGGGCGCAAACGGCAGAATTAGAGCAGCTAAAACGAACATGGCAAAATGAAAAAAAGCCTGAACGCCAAGTTGATCTCTTGAATGAAATATTCCTAAATAGCATTTTTAGGAATGTGGATACGGCATGGGTTTATGGGAAAATGAGTTATAAAAAAAGCCAAGAGATTGATTATCAGGCAGGTACAGCCACTTATTGGAATCATCTGGGTATTTTGTACCGCAGTGAAAACAATTATCCACAGGGCATCGAGGCTTTGCTCAAATCCTTAAAAATCAACCAAGAAATAAAAGATTCACTGGGTATTGCCAATAATTACATCAATATTGGGCTAATCT
>JAAFHK010000200.1 GCA_013297565.1 Cytophagales bacterium | reverse complement strand
CAAAGAAATAGGTTCTAATTTTTCGACCTTATAATTATCAAATGCGGCGGGTGATATTTCAGTATTTTGCAAATTAAATCGGAAATCGGGACGCAAAAGTTTGATCAAAAAAGTAGGCGTACCTGTAGCAAACCAATAATTTTTGAAAGTATTATCCCCAAAAAAACGCAAAATCGAGTACGGATTATATAAGTGCCGCTTTCCGTCCCACGAATACCCATTGTACCATTCCTTAATTTTATCTTTCAAGGCTTTCAAACTCATTTCGTTTTTTTGCGCCGCTTTTTCCAAATATTCCCCAAAACAACTTTCGAGTTCTTCGGGCGTATAACCGCAAATATCGTGATATTCGTCATGAAAAGTGAGATCGGTTAAATTATTCAAATCCGAAAACACCGAAACTTTCGAAAAACGGCTAATTCCTGTGAGAAAAAAGAAACGAATATGAGCAGAAGTTCCCTTAATAATGCTATAAAATGATTTCAAAATATCCCGTTGCTCCGTAGCTTTTTTGCCATTTTCCAAGTATTCAGTAATGGGTTTGTCGTATTCATCAACCAAAATTACGACCTGTTCTCCCGTTTTCTTGTGCAGTTTTTCGATCAATTCCTTGAACTGTAAATCCAAAGTTTCCATTTCCAAAACAACTTCGTAATGGTCAGCAACGGCTTTTAGCGCAATTTTGATCGCATTTTCCAAACCCATATTCCGATAGCCTATACTGCTGAAATCCAAATAAATAACAGGATAGGTTTTCCAATCTATTTTATCGTAGATATAAAGTCCTTCGAATAAATGTTTATTTCCTAAAAAAATTTCTTTCAAGGTATTGACAAACAAGGACTTACCAAACCTGCGCGGGCGGGAAAGGAAATAATATTTATTCGAAATAATGAGTTGATAAGCAAAAAAAGTCTTATCAACATACAGACCGTTCATTCTGCGAATATTGATGAACTCCTGTTCGCCTGTGGGTAATATTTGCATGGTTTTATTCTGTTATACGTTTCAAATATACTGAAACTAAATTGGTTTATGTCGTAAAACGAACATTCTTGTTCGTTTCTGTGGCGAACAGGAATGTTCGCCTTACAAAAGCAATTTTGATTGAGTATATATCAATCTTTTTCTAATTCCGATCCAATTCTTTTCGTTGCAGAAGTAAGGTATTTGCCTTATACTCAGACACAGAAACAGCCGTAACCTTGCGAAATTGGCTTGAAAGTGCTTGTACACTACTGTAATCCAAACGGTAGGCGATTTCGCTTAAGGTAAGTTCTTGATACGAAAGCAATTCTTTCACTTTTTCGATCTTGAGTCGGATGACATATTTTTCAATCGTTTGTCCTTCCAATTTCGAAAAAAGTTTGCTTAGGTAAATATAACTTATGCCCAGTTCGCCTGCCAAATAATCTGAAACTTTCAAATTAATTTCGCCAATTTGTTCCAAATAATCCAGCAGTTTTGTTTTGATCAGCGCTAAGGTTCTATTATCCTGATCGATCAAAATTTCAAACCCTTTTTCTCTAAAAATCCTATCTATTTCCAAAATTTGTGGGTTTGGTGAAGTGGAAAGGCTTACTTTTCCCAAATCGACCGACAAAACTTCGAAGCCCAAAGCCTCCAGCGTTTCGCGAACGGTACTTTTACAACGTCCGCAAACCATGTTTTTGATATATAAATCGTGTGCTACCATATCTCGAAACAACACAATAAAAACGAATTTGTTGCTTTATTTTCAAATCAATAGAGTTTATGAATAAATTTGTAGCATACCCTTTAGGGTGTGCCAATGTGCTGATTTTCAAGCTATTAGAAACACCCTACGAGGGCGTTACGCATTTATTCATAAACTTTTAATCCTTTGTTTTTTTGTCCCAAAAAACAGCCTCGATTCCTAACTTGGAATTTTTAAGCCAATAATCAAAATATCATCAATTTGGGTAAATCTGCCATGATCAGTCCATGAGTCGTAGGTATCTTCCAAAAGTATTTTTTGTTCGAGAAGTGGAAAAGCTGAAATTTCTTGAATAAGTTGGCGAAACTGGCGGGTGGTGTATTTTTTGGCTTGTGCCTCATTGCCCCCAAACTGATCCTGAAAACCGTCTGAAAACAAATAAAAAGTAGTTGGGCTATCAATCACAATGTTGTGTTTTTCGTAGCCATCTTTGTGCTTGTAATCGTTCCCACCGATGGCTTTTTTTGTGCCTTTTATTTCATGAAAAGTGCCATTTTGGACGTAATAAAGCGGATTCATAGCGCCTGAGTATTCGGCATGAGAATAGACACCAAACGCTTCAGTTTTGTACAAAGTCAAAATAACGATGTCCATACCATCACGACTATTATTTTCATCCTGCCGCAAGGTACTCCTGATTCGGGTATGCAGATGTTCCAAAATCAATTCAGGGCTGTGTATTTCTTTGTCGTGAATGATCTGGTTCAGAACCGAATCTCCTATCATGCTCATGAGCGCCCCAGGAATCCCGTGTCCTGTACAATCCGCCACAATCATCATAACTTTATTATCCTTATCTGCAAACCAATAAAAATCACCCGAAACTATTTCGCGCGGTTTAAAATAAATAAAGGACTCAACGAAATGCTGTTTCAAAAAATTTTGGGAAGGCAATAAAGCGTCTTGTATGCGTTTGGCGTAACGCACGCTGTCCGTAATTTGTTGGAAGGCTTTATTTAATTGCGTACTTTTTAAACTTACTGTCTGGTGTTGGACTATCAATTCCTCTTTTTGCTGATTAATTTCTTCATTTTGCTCCATAAGTCTGTGCCGCATCACAATTTCTTTTTTGGTAAAAGAAAAACGGTAATGGACAATCAGGCTAACCAAAAAAGGCGTAATAATCGTCCAGAGGGCATTATAATTCAAAAAATTTGCCCAAGACATTTTGCTAAAAGCAAGCGGAAGATGAAAAGCACTGAAAAGAATAGCTACAAAAACAGTGTGTTTCCAATGCCAAATAACACTAAAAGCCGAAGCAATAAAAAAGATAAAAATATCAAGGGCTATACTATCAGGCTTTTGGGTATTGGTTGAGGAAAACATATAGGAAAGGAAAATAGACATGGAAAGAATATTCACATAGCCCAAAATATTAACATGGATACGGCGATAGTGTGTAAGCAAAGCCGTAGGAATAATGAGCAGAATCACTAAAGCACGCAGAGATGAGATATGAAGCCACACCTCAAAATTATTTACAAAATAACCTGTTAGCCCAAAAGCACTAAAGCCCGCCCCCATCGCAATACTTGCCAAGACGTGCAGTTTTCGAGCCTGTGTTTCAAGGTCTTCCGCCCATTTTCTGTCCATTTTATTTTCCCAGTTTATGCCAACCTTATTTCCCAAAAATACTATTTTTTTCGCTTTTCTATTTTATTTTTTTACAAAATTTAGTCCAAAAGAAAGAAAAAATTTTAATTTAATGATATTTATCTAATTTTTGAACCTAATCCCGCCCAAATTCATTCTATTATCAAATCCCAAAACGCAACCATTACCTACATGGAAACTGTATTCCAAAACAAATACCTTAGCCTAAGTTTCGATGCCATGCAGTCCCTTTTTATCATGGCTTTCAGACCTGAAACCGAATTTTTGACCATTGATCAGTACAGAACTTATATGTTAAAGTTTGCAGATTACCGCCATAGTCATCAGCACTGATTTTGTTGCCCAAATTGGTGTCGAACAAATGACCGAAGAACGCCCAAACGCAGACATGATCAAATTTTTCCCACCGTAGAAGAAGCAAAGAACTGGCTTTTTTCTTAAACAAAGCCTAAAACTTTATCTTGTATGTTTGGTTATCTGTAGCGAAATATTTTGTTCAGGTCTAAAACATATTGATTAAATGAAATACTTAGTTGGCTTAGTATCTATCCTTTTTTTTCTACTTTATTTGCCTTTTTCTACTTTTGCCCAAAAAAATACCTTTACCCTTTCAGGCACAATACAAGACTCCAAAGGCGAGGTCTTAATCGGGGCTTCGGTTTATGATCGGGACAGCAAAAAAGGAGCAATTACAGATATAAATGGTTCATTTTCAATTAATTTGCCCGCAGGAAAGCACCGTTTAGTGATTTCTTTTGTAGGCTATAATTCTTTAAATAAAGACATTTTTTTAGAAAAAAACGAAATTTTAAACCTCAATTTAGAAAGTACGGATTTGGAACTTTCCGAAATTGAGATCAGGGGCGAAACCATAGCCGAAAAACTCGAAACGACCCAAATGAGTGTAGAACGCCTATCGCAGAAAGAAGCAAAAATCTTACCCGCTTTGTTTGGTGAGGTCGATATTATCAAAACTCTCCAACTCAAACCTGGCGTAAAATCTGGCAACGAAGGCTCGACTGGAATGTACATTCGGGGTGGTGGCAACGACCAGAACCTGATTCTGCTTGATGATGTTATTATTTACAACCCCAACCATTTATTTGGATTTTTCAGCATTTTCAATTCAGATGCAGTCGACCGAGTCGAGCTTTACAAAGGTGATTTTCCTGCCCAATTCGGCGGTAGGCTATCTTCGGTAATTGATGTAAAAATGCGGTCTTCAGAAGCCAAAAAACTCACGGCAACAGGCGGAATTGGTTTAATTTCTTCACGGCTTACGCTTGAAAGCCCAATCCCGATCAAAGGCGACAGGGACAGAATGAGTTTCATTATTTCAGGACGGCGAACCTATTTTGATCTTTTTACCCGCGCGCTCAATCGGGCAAATGCAAACAATGATAAATGGACTCCGATCCCTAGTTATTATTTTTCGGATTTTAACGGAAAATGGAATTTTAAAATCAATAAAAAAAATCACGTCTATTTTAGTGGGTATTACGGTCGTGATGTTTTTGAGGTCGATCAGGCATTTTCGGCTCGCTTTGATTGGGGCAATTTGGCACTTACAGGCGGTTGGAAGCATTTTTTCAGCGAAAAATGGTCTGTAAATACCGCCTTTTTGGTTTCTTCTTATGATTATTTGCTTACGAATCGGTTTGATATATTCAGTTTTCAGGTCGGCTCAAAAGTTCGAGATTATACCCTTCGAACGGATTGGTTTTGGCAAGCAAACCCCAAACATACCGTACAAATGGGCGGAACAATTACTAATCGAAAATTTGATGTAGGGCGTTTCGAAGGCGGAAGCTCTACGGGCGAATTTGATATTAGTTTGGGAAATGCTTTTTATGGAAACGAATACGGGCTTTATTTCAATGATGAATGGGAAGTTTCGGACAAACTTAAAGTCAATGCGGGGCTTCGGGCTTCGGGTTTTAGCCAAAAAAGTACGTTTTATTGGGGTTTAGAACCGCGCATTTCGGGGCGTTACAAACTTTCCGATAGAGTTTCTATCAAAGGAAGTTTTGCCCAAATGTACCAATACGTCCATCTGGTAGCCAATTCTGCCGCCACTCTGCCAACTGATATTTGGTATCCTTCGAACCAAACCGTAAAACCACAACGGTCGAGTCAAGTAGCGGGCGGCATTTCCATTGGGCTTTTTGATAATACATTTTTCCTTAGCAACGAGGCATACTATAAATATATGGAAAACCAAGTGGATTATAGGGACGGAGCGCAACTTTTTGTCAATAATAACTTAGACGCAGAGTTTGTTTTTGGTAGAGGCTGGAGTTACGGAAATGAAATTTATTTGGAAAAGAAAACGGGAAAACTGCGGGGCTGGATTGGTTATACCCTTTCTTACAGTTGGCGACAGTTCGACCAGATCAATAATGGTCAGCCTTTTCACCCGCGCTACGACCGCCGTCATGACGCTTCAGTAGTGCTTATGTACGAAGTGAGTCCGCGCGTTCGTATTTCGGCAAGCTGGGTGTATGGCACAGGAAATGCCGTTTCTCTGCCAATTGGACGCTTTTTTTTACAAGGCAACAACAATACTGCCCCTGTTACGGTCGTACCTGAATACACCTCCCGCAATGGTTTCAGAATGCCTGCCTATCACCGCCTCGATTTTGGGCTGGTCTGGAAACTTAAGCCCAAAAGAGGAGAAGCCGACCTCACTTTTAGCATTTATAATGCCTACGATCGCCGAAATCCATTTTTTATTTATTTTGATGCGATTCGCCGAAACGCCAGCGACCGCCTCCCGCAAGGTTTCGTAGCCAAACAGGTTTCGCTTTTTCCTGTCATTCCCTCGATTACCTATAATTTTAAATTTTAAGAACTTGCTTGAGTTAAATTTTTGAAAAGATGAATTTTTAATGAAAATGGCTTGAGCATAGCAAATTTTGTACTTGCTTTTGCTTTTAAGTCTTAGGCTTGTTTAGTAATCGGCATAAACTCAAACAGGATTTGCCCTACATTTTGGATATTTTTGGAGGCTTACAAAATCTCGATGGCAACTAACTGGTTTTGTGCCTCATAGTGCATGATGTGGTGTTCATTTTCGAGGGTATCGGCATCTACAGTATCTTCATCTTTGAGGATTATAAGCAATGTATCTGCCTCTTGATAGTAAGTAATGGTCATTTTAAATTTGCCATTGGGAAATTTTTAGAATGGTGTCGCTAAAGACCAAAAAAATTTGGGATTGCTAACGTTTGGATAGTAAAAATATTTTCTGTAAATCTCGTTTCAAAAATACAACAAATTTATGGAAATTTGCAACGAAATGCTTTTCAGAAAATACGTACAAAAATGGCTTTGTTCGGAGCAAACAACAGTATAAATGTAAAGAATGTGGCTTGAATTCGTACGCTTGGTGACAGGCGAAATTTACGAGCTAAAGAACAAAAAATCAAAGACTTAGCTATACAAACTATCAATTAGGCTTGGGGTTTCGGGCGATCGGAAAATTTTTAAATGTAAGCAATGTTTCGGTTTTAAACTGGGTAAAAAAGCGGGAACTATTCTTCCAAAAATAATTCCGCCTCTTTTTGTTTGTGTTATGGAATTAGACGAAATGTGGCATTATATTAACGAAAAAAGAAAAAATTGTGGCTCTCTTGACAATTTGTCGTGATAGCAACGCAAATTTTCGTCTTTGAACTCGGATCAAGAGGCTTGAAAACAGGTGGGATTTATGGGAAAATTCACGAAATATTCCTTGTAAACAGTATTACACCGATCATTGGGATTTTATAAAAAACTAATTCCTGCCCAAAAACATACCTGTTCTAAAGCAGAAACCTATACTATAGAGTCTTATAATGGGCTTTTTCGTCATTATTTAGCCCGTTTTCATCGAAAAACGAAATGTTATTCGAAATCTAAAAAATGATTGAAATAACTGTTTTATTGCTGATTTTAAGTTTGAATCAGCGAAATAAAAACAAGCTAAGCACTATGACAAATGTTTTTGTAACATAGGCTTTAGCCTGTGGGTAATTAAATCATTGATAATCAAGCAATCACAGGCTAAAGCCTATGATACACTTATACAAACACTTTTGTACAAGTGCTTATTTTATGATTAGCAATCTCAAATTTCTGAATCGGAATTTTAATTTTTTCTCTTGAAAATCTTAAAATCCTGATTCAGACCAAATCCTCTCTCTCTTTTTAAAACAGCAAGCCTGCACTCAAGGAAAAGCCCATCAAAGTAATATTTGAGGCTTGCAGACTGCTGAATGTATAAGAAGGGCGATCTCCATTTTTAAGGTTATGAAGTGTATAATAATAACGCAAATCTGTA
>JAAFHK010000020.1 GCA_013297565.1 Cytophagales bacterium | reverse complement strand
ACGTGATTTTGTTACGCCCGAAGACATCAAAAATATAGCTTTGCCCGTTATGCGACACCGAATTATTTTGACTGCCGAAAAAGAAATGGAAGGGGTAAAACCTGATGAGGTTTTAAGGCAAATTATCGAAAGTGTAGAAGTGCCGAGATAATTTTAAAAAGAATAAAAGGGGCTTGCAAGCCCCTTATTCCATCACTTTCGCCCATAAATCCTGTAATTCTTTTTGGCTCATGTTTCGCAAACGCTTGTCATTTTCGGCTTGTACGTCTTTTTTGACGGTATTTCCCAGCGTTTCGACCGAATTTACCCGCAAGATATGAACTATAGGATAAGGAGCCATGCCTGTTAGGTTTTTGGGCGAGTCTGCTGGCACGTCCAAAAACCGCGCAAAAGGGTGAAAAGACACAATTTGATATTTTTTGCCCCAATTATTCAAGATAATGGTTTCCTCACAAAACTGAAAATAAGGCTGAAAATGGTCGGCAATGTTGCCAAGTGCAGGCAGAATCATCAAAGTAGTTTCTATTTTTGGGTTTTCGTCCATGAGTTCCAACTCTCCTGCAAAAAGTTCCAAAAAACCACGCATGGTTTCAGCATCAGCTACGGTTAGGCGTACTTCACCTTTTTGGTAGGG
Organism: Cytophagales bacterium; assembly: GCA_013297565.1. Classification (GTDB taxonomy): domain Bacteria; phylum Bacteroidota; class Bacteroidia; order Cytophagales; family Thermoflexibacteraceae; genus JAAFHK01. The sequence continues at coordinate 19,604 of JAAFHK010000020.1, read as the reverse complement.
TGTTTTGGCGAAAGGACAAAGATTCAAACCAATAATTACCGTTTCTACCCATTTTCGGGTAGTTTCTACCACTTCTACTATTTTTTCTTCGGAAAGCATTTTTTATGAATTTTGGTGCGAATGGTCTAACAAAAGGCAGTTTATAGAAAAAAATTGAACATTAAAATTGATTCTTTGTATAAAACAAGGCTAAAATTATTAAAAATTATTATTTTTGTCTTATCTCAAACTAATTTTTTTGTTGTAATATGAAAAAGATACCTAAATACGTACGTTTACTATTTTGTGCAGGACTTTGTATAGTTTTTCTCCAAGACTGTTCGTCCTCCAAAAATTTGCTTTCTGAACAAGATAAGAAAACATATCAAACCAAAACTCAGGAACAAGTTGTCGAAATGAATAAATTAGACACTGAAGTTGATCAGTTTAAAAATGAAGTCAAAACCAAACTTAAGGAAGACCCCAAAAATCCTTTGGCTTTGGGTTCGGACAGCCTGATCCGAGAGGTTGAAAAAAGCAACGAACAAAACCTCAAAGAAATTAAAAGTTATCAACCTACCGAAAAAACCGAAGCCGAACGCTTTATTAAGCAAAAAGCCTTAGCCACCAAACGGAATTTGTCCATGTTGATGGTTTTAAGAAGCATGATTTCGGTAGATTCAAAAATAGTCCAAGCCGAAAAATCCTTTGCTTTAGGAAGCTACGAACTGACTCAAGAAGGGCGCGACAGCATCGATATTACGATCAAAAAAGTGGAAAAAATAGCCCAAGATTATTTGCAAATCCAATCCGAAAACCGAAAATTGGCAGCAATGATCCTAAGCGAAGATACAAGCAAAATTGGTACAGAAATTCGAGGTTTGAAAAAGGACATAGGAGTTTTGAAAAAAGAAAATAGCGAAAAAAATCAGAAAGAATTGGCAGGCAAGGAGCGCGAATTAAGACAAAAAGAATTTCTGTGGAAAGAAAAAAACAACGAATTGAACAAAAAGCCTGATATAAAATTCAGAGTTTCCGCCATGGGATACACTGATAATCAGGACTTTAGCAAAAAAACCTTAGATGAAATCCTAAAAGCAACCAATGCGCAACTCCCTTTTCCCAGTGCAGGTAATGAGAGTGAAAAAGTAAGCAATCGGAAATTTGTCAATCAATTACTCTCCCAAAAAAGGGCTGAAGCCGTTTTTTACTACATCAAAAGCCGTTTGGTTTATAGTGTAATAGAAGAAAGCTCGCGCGACATCAAAGGCAAAGGCGAAGAAGAAATGGGCAAAAGGGTTTGTAAATTCTCGATTATTCCTGTTTCGATCCAATAAATAACTGATAGTCAAACTTTTGGAAGGTTTAAAACTTTCCAAAAGTTGTGCTACTTATTTCCAAAAACATTAAATTAAAAAACAAAATGAAAAGAACACCCATTACCTTAGGTATTGATATTGGTGGCACATCGACCAAATACGGTCTGGTCGATGTCGATGGGAATTTTTATGGGGAAGGTTCGATCCCCACCTACGCCGAACTTCCCGCAAGTGCCTTACTTGCAAGGCTTTTCGAGGCTATCGATCCACTATTACAAAACGCCCCGACTCCTGTCGAACTGTTGGGCGTGGGCGTGGGCGCACCCAACGCCAACTATTATAAAGGAACGGTCGAACAGCCTGCCAATTTGATGTGGGAAAAAGTAACGCCTTTGGCGGATATGATCCAAAAACACTACCAAGTGCCTGTTTTTATTACCAATGATGCGAATGCGGCGGCAATTGGCGAGGAAATTTTTGGGGTGGCAAAAGGCATGAAAAATTTTGTGGTCGTAACTTTAGGAACGGGTCTGGGCAGTGGAATTGTGGTAAATGGCGAACTATTATACGGAGCAGACGGTTTTGCAGGCGAAATGGGACACACAACGGTCGACCCTGATGGGCGCGATCACGGCAGTACAGGTCTAAGAGGCGGTTTGGAAAATTATGTTTCGGCAACTGGAATCAAACGCACCGTTTTCGAATTGCTTGCCAAACGCACACACCCAAGCCCTTTGCGGGACGTGAGTTATAACCAGATGACTTCTTTGCAGATAGCCCAAGCCGCCGAACAGGGCGATCTGATCGCTTTGGAGGCTTTCGAAATTACAGCAAAAATATTGGGAATGAAATTGGCAGAAACCGTAGCCTATTTAAGCCCAGAAGCTATTATTTTGTTTGGTGGTTTGGTGGCTTCGGGCAGTTTGATCATCGAACCTACCAAACGCTACATGGAGGAATACCTTCTCAAAGTGTTTAAAAATAAAATTCCCATTTTGCCTTCAGCGCTGATGGACAAAAATGCAGCGGTTTTGGGAGCAAGTGCCTTGATCTGGGGGGAATTACGCAAAATGAAAAAATAATTTAATTAACGTTCTAAAACTTGCTTTATTGGGTAATATTTGCGTAAATTTCGAATGTTATTTGTCAAAATATGGTTTCATTATCCCTAAAACTTTTCTTTTATGAAAAAAATTATGCTTTTAGTTTGCCTTTTTATGGGCAATGTGCTGTTTAGTTACGCCGCTTCGTCAAACGATCACCAAGCGCGCTCCATTGACTTAACAACGATTACCAAAAATCCTGAATTGGAAAGCCTGTTGAGCAAAACTACTCCTAAACAGCAGAAAAAAATTGAAAAGTTAAAACAGAAAATTGAAAAAGCAAGTGCCAAAAAAAGAGCAAGCGCTGGTTTGGCAATCGTGGCTTGCTTCTTTTTAGGTTGGTTGGGAATTCATCGCTTGGTTATGGGTGGTACTCCACTATTGATCTTGGGCTATCTCCTTACTGCGGGTGGCTTTTTTGGTATTTTGCCTTTGATTGACTTTATCCGTTTGATCATCAACCCTGCGCCTTACGAAGGAAATAACAAACTTTTTGCGGCATTTATGTAGTATTTTTTATATTTCATTTTTTAGAAAAAGGCTGTTCTTTTCCGAACAGCCTTTTTTCGTATTATTTTTAACTAAAAATGCGAATCAAGGCTTCAAAATAGGCTACGAAATGGCTATTCATAACGCCGTAGGCGTGAAGTCTTGGCAGAAAATATTTTCTGCCTCCTCTCAAAAGCCCCGTAGGGGCGAAATATCGGATTATATTCCACGCCTACGGCGTGCTTAAGAGGGGTTTTGTCTTTTTCTACCAATATTTCGCACCTGCGGTGCTATTTTTTTCGTAACTTATTAAAAACCAATTTCTATTTCTGTTTATTTTTCATTTTAAAGCCCTGATTCGCATTAAAACTTAAAATTAAACACATAAACCAAAAATGCAAATAATACGCCGCCGTCTTACAAGGAATAGGCTTGCCTAAAACACTTTTTTCTGGTGTTTTTTGAAATTAGAAGAAAAAAACTTTACATTGACCTGTTATTATGTAACACACATTTTCTCAAAATTATCCTCAATCAAAAATAATTTGTACGGCGAACATTCTTGTTCGCCACAAAAACAAATGAGAATATTACTTAATGGATATAAAAACCATGAAAACCCTATTTTTTCGCTTTTTGCTTGGTTTGCTTTCTTGGGCGGGCTTTTCTGCTTGTAATCAAGATACACCTATGGAAAGGCATATTCCAAAAGATGCCCAGATTGTCCTCCGACTTGATGCCAAACGCTTGGCAACAAAAATGCTTTTTGACCAATTTGGCGAAGTAGAGTGGGAAAATTTGTTCGGCAGGAACGATCCAAACCAAATTCCTGAAACCGACCTCGATACGCTGAAAAAACTTTGGCGACAACCCTCCGATATGGGTATTAATTTCCTCAGCGAAATGTTTTTGACTTTACATTTGGCAAGCGACAGCGCCGACCAGATCGGGACATTTTATGCCGCTATTGATGATCCGAAAAAATTTCAAGTTTTTTGGACTGAAAAAATGCCGCCTTCTTACCGAATCCAACTTAACGAAAAACGTGGTTTTCAATACGGGTTTTCTGAAAAAAAACGCTTTTTGGTAGCTTGGAACAAAAAATTTGCCTTTTTTATTTTTCCCTTGCGCCAAACCGAACCCGCCGACTGGGAAGAACATTTGACTAAAATCTTGATGCTGAACGAAAACGATATGGTATCGAAAGACGCTAATTATCAAATTTTGGAAAAAGAAGACAACGACTTTAAAATTTGGTTGAATCTACAAAAAGGATCGTGGAAAGATTGGACGCAAACCGAAACCGTGAAACAATATCCCACGCCCGAAGAATTTGAATACGGACACATGAGATTGGATTTTGAAAAGGGCAAAATAGATTGGAAAAATCAGTTTTTTATTGAGCAGGAATCAGTCAAATTTTACGAAAGTATCCTTAATCGAAACAATAATCTTAGGGTTGCCGAAAACTTACCTGTCGAAAAGGTAATCGCGTTGATCAATCTCAAATACTCACAAAGTGTGGTACAAATGTTCCAACAGCAAAGTGCTATGCTGCTGCTGCAACCTTTTCTGTTTGGAAGCGGGGTTAGTTCTGACCAGTTTGTCGAACTTTTTAAAGGGAATGCCTTACTTGCCCTCACCGAAAAAATCCGAACCACAAAAGAGGTTACGGTTTATGAATTTGACGAAGATTTTAATAAAATCGAACACAAAAAAATGGATACGGTTCAAACCAATGGTTTCGTTTTTGGTATGACAACGGACTCCTCTTTTCAGAAGTTATTGCTAAAATACAGCGAAAATGGCACTTTCGAACCCCGAAATGACTATTATCAATTTACACAAATCCTCTCTTTGCCTACCTTTGTGCGGCTCAAAGGTACGGAACTTACCCTGACAACTTACGAGGAAATGTTCCTCAAACCGACCGCTTCCAGTACGCATGAAATTACTGATTTGGCGAAGAATTACCCAATTTCTGCCTATCTTGATTGCCAGCGTTTCCTTGCTGATTATCCGCTAAAAGAACAACAAAGAGCCATTTTGGAACATTTTGACAAAGTGGTTTTTAAAATTCCTCCTATCAAAGAGCAAGTTCTCTATGCCAATTTCGAGATAGCCATGCGTAGCAAAAATGAAAATTCTTTGTTTTATTTGCTTCGGAATGCTCGTAAAAAACAAACTTTATCTCAATAAAATCATGAAAATAATTGCTATTGGGCGCAACTATGCCGCCCACATTGAGGAACTCAAAAACGAAAAACCAACTGAACCTGTCGTTTTTGGAAAGCCAGAAACGGCTATTTTACGCCAAAATGCTCCATTTTATTTGCCCGATTTCTCAAAAGACGTACATCACGAGGTCGAGATAGTGTTGAGAATTGGCAAAACAGGCAAATTTGTTGAATCTGCTTTTGCTCATAAGTACATAGATGCTGTAGGTTTGGGCGTAGATTTTACGGCTCGTGATATACAAGACCAACTTAAGAAAAAAGGTTTGCCTTGGGAGATTGCGAAAGCCTTTGATGGCTCTGCTCCTGTTTCCGAATTTTTGCCTGTTACGGATTTTGCTGATCTTAACAACCTGAATTTTAGTCTGACGGTCAATGAAGAACTTCGCCAAAAAGGAAACACCAACATGATGATTTTTTCTTTTGCGGAAATCGTGTCTTATGTTTCACGCTTTTTTACGCTAAAAACAGGAGATTTGATTTTTACAGGCACGCCGCAGGGCGTAGCGGCAGTCAAAGCAGGAGATCGTTTGAAAGGTTTTTTGGAAGAAAAATTGATGTTCGATTTTGAAGTGAAATAAGTCATTTTGCTCTAAACGCATAGCTCTTGCAGGTTTTCGAAACCCGCAAGAGCTATGCGTTTTTTTAGTATCATTGACAATCCAAAATATTTTAAACAAATCACAAATAAATTTCGTTTGAATAGTTGCAATATCAACTATATACCTAATCAACTAAAACATGATTGAAGAAGAATTTCCCTTTATGGTTTTTCTGACCATCAAAGCTTTGGGCAAAAAACTAAATAAGGTTTTCCAAGAAATGCAAATTCCCCTAAATTTTGAACAGTTTGGGCTTTTGGTAATCATTAGTGAAGCGCACGAAGAACTTTCACAACAGGAAATTGCCAACTGTTTGGAAAAAGATAAATCTGCGGTTTTACGAGCCATCGATGTATTGGAAACGAAAGGATATTTGCAACGTACGCACATTCCAGACGACCGCCGTGTTAATAAAATTAGCCTGACCGAAAAAGGCAAAGAAGTTTTTGGGCAGGCACGGCACATCGAACGCCAAATGATCGAACGGATCAAAAATCTTATTTTACCAGCCGACTATGATATTTTCAAAAAAGTATTGTTTCAAATCAGAGAAGCGGCTATGAATTAAAGTTTATGAATATTTGTAAAACGCCGTTTAGGGTGTTTCTAATAGCTTGAAAATCAGCACATTGGCACATACTAAAGGGTATGCTACAGATTTTTTCATAAACTCTATTAAGTTTTTATTTATTTTTCAATTTTATTTTTTATGCGACAAAAATACCTTTTTTCTTGTTTTTTATTCTTTTTATTGACTTTCCAAGGCTTGCAAGCCCAAAACAAATTTACCATAAGTGGTACAATTAGGGACAAAGCCACGGGCGAAGAACTCATTGGGGCGGCAGTCTATGTTACCGAACTCGCAGGCGTAGGCACAACTGCCAACGAATACGGTTTCTATTCCCTAACGCTAAAAGCGGGTACTTACAGCCTCAAATCTTCCTATGTGGGTTATCAAGATTTTACTCAAACGCTTGTTTTGGATAAAAATACCAAGCTAAATATCGAACTCACGGACGGAACGCAACTTTCTGAAATTACCATTTTGGCAGATCAAGAAGACGAAAATATACGCGGGGCGCAAATGGGCGTGGAAAAACTTGATGTGAAGGAAATTAGCAAATTGCCTGTTTTATTTGGTGAAAAAGATATTTTAAAAACTATCCAACTCCTGCCAGGCGTAAAATCCGCAGGCGAAGGCAATTCGGGATTTTTTGTAAGGGGCGGAACAGCTGATCAGAACTTGATTTGGCTCGATGAAGCCCCTGTTTATAATGCTTCGCACCTTTTGGGATTTTTTAGCACCTTCAACAGTGATGCCATAAAAGATGCCACGCTTTACAAAGGCAACAGCCCTGCCCAATACGGCGGTCGGCTTTCTTCGGTTCTGGACATAAAAATGAAAGAAGGCAACGATAACCAGTACAAAGTTCAGGGCGGTATTGGCTTGATTAGCAGTCGATTAAGTGTGGAAGGTCCTTTGCAAAAAGACCGTTCTTCGTTCCTGATCACAGGCAGACGCACCTACGCCGATTTGTTTCTCTTGGCTACGCCCGATTTTAAGGATAACAGTTTGTATTTTTATGATGTCAATGCCAAAGCCAATTATCGAATCAATGACAACAACCGCATTTTCTTGTCGGGTTATTTTGGGCGTGATGTGTTGGGCGTAGGCAATCAATTTGGGATCGATTGGGGCAATACCACAGGCACACTACGCTGGAACAGCATTATTAGCCCAAAACTGTTTTCGAATACTTCGGTTATTTATAGTAAATACAACTATAACATCAAGATTAGCGGTAATGGAAACCAGTTTAATATCAACTCACAGATCGAGGATTGGAATATCAAACAGGAATTTCAATTTTTCCCTAACAGCCGAAACTCTTGGCGTTTTGGGGTAAATAGCATTTTTCATACCCTTCGTCCAAGCCGTTTCGAGGGTGGCAATGATTCTATCCGAATTAGCCAAAACAAAGAAACACGCTATGGTTGGGAAAATGCCGCTTATATTAGTAACTCTTTTAATGCTTCGCAAAATTTTAATATCGATTACGGTGTTCGCCTCTCTGCTTATAGCATTCTTGGCGGAGGTACTTACAATTTGTATGAAAATAATAAAAAAACAGGCGATATTACACTACAAAGTGGTGAATTTGGAAAAACCTACTTCAATATTGAACCTCGTTTGAGCATGAGCTATACTTTGGGAAATAGGAGTTTGAAAGCAAGCTACAGCCGCAATAGCCAAGCCTTGCACCTCTTGAGCAATTCGACCAGCACCAGCCCGACCGACCAGTGGGTAGGAAGCAGTTATCAGGTCAAACCCGAAGTAAGCGACCAAGTAGGCATTGGTTATTTCCAAAATTTGGCGAATAACGCCTATGAAATGAGTGTCGAAACGTATTATAAAACCATGCAAAACCAAGTCGATTACAAAAACGGAGCAGATATTAATACCGTTCCTGATGTCGAAAGTGAGTTGTTGTTTGGAAAAGGGCGTGCTTATGGTTTGGAGGTTTTTTTCAAAAAAAAGAACAGGTCGTTTTACGGGCTGGATAAGCTATACGCTGTCGCGCACCGAACGCCAAATTGAGGGTATCAATAATGGAGACTGGTATGTAGCACGCCAAGACCGAACCCATGATGTTTCGCTGGTAGGTATGTATCAACTTTCGCCAAAATGGACTTTTTCAGCCGCATGGGTTTATTATACGGGCAATGCTGTTACCTTTCCAAGCGGAAAGTACCAAGTTCAGGGCGTTACAACCTATTACTATACCGAACGCAATGGCTACCGAATGCCCGATTATCACCGTTTGGATTTGAGTTTTACTTACGAAAGCAAACGCACAGGACGCTACCAAAGTTCTTGGAATATTGGACTTTACAATGCCTACGGACGTGAAAATGCCTTTACAATTACTTTCGAGGACGATCCCAAAGATGCCTCCCGAACGCGTGCGATCCAAACCTCACTTTTTCGTTGGATTCCAAGTGTAACTTATAATTTTTCTTGGTAATATTTTAATTTTTAATAATAATATGAAAAAAGCAGTGTATTTTTTTGCCCTAATTTCCATTTTTGCTTGTCAAAAAGAAATCACCCTCGATCTCAACAGCGCCAGTCCGCAGGTCGTCATCGAGGCGGAGGTTCAGGATCAAACTGAAGTCCAAACCGTTAAGATTAGCCAAACGGTTAATTTTAGTAATCCTAATAGCTTCCCAAAAATAAGCGGAGCAGAAGTAAGTATTGCGGATAATGCAGGAAATAGCGAAAAATTAGGCGAAGTTTCGGCAGGTATTTACCAAACCCGCAAAATGAAAGGTGTTGAGAACAGAACCTATTATTTGACCATAAAAATAGGTTCGCAAACCTATACTTCTGAATGTACTATGCCTTCATCGGTCAATTTTACGGGTATAAACCTTATCAAACGCAATATAGGGTTTGGAAATACGCCAAAAGATGCCTATCGACCAATTCCACAATTCGTTGATCCTGCCAATGCGCAGAACCAATATCGCTTTGTGCAGTACAGAAATGATGAAAAGGACGAAAATATTATCGTTCGTAATGATAATATTGCGAATGGCTTGCCCAATCAGCAGCCACTTTTTAGTAACGATTTCGATATTGTAAAAGGCGACAGCCTGCGAGTCGAGATGCACTGTATTGATAAAAAGGTTTATGATTATTTTTTTGCACTGAATCAAAGCGCAGGGCGGGGACCTGGTGGCGGAACAACACCCTCGAATCCTGTGAGTAATATTTCGGGCGGTGCTTTAGGCTATTTTTCTGCCTATACGGTCAGAACAAGAGGGATTCGAGTGAAATAAAAGAAAAAAACGTCTTTCTGAAATTGAAAATTTTTAAGCAAATAGTTAGACTTTTTTCCTAAAGTTTTCCAATTCGTCCAGAATTTCCTGTCTGATTCGGACTAAATTTTGTACAAAATCGGGGTTTTGTCTCCACAATTTTCGCAAACGATTTTGATCTAAGCAATTTTGGGCTTTTTTGACATAAAAAAGAGCAAAAAAGCCTGAAATTGGCAAACTCAAAGCGTACAAAAGAGTAGGCAAAGGTTCAAAGAAATAATAAAAAAGTCCAATTTGGAAGGTATAAAAAACGATAAATAAAACCAAACCTGAAAGCATCATAATCCCTGCCCAAAACTCGATATCCGACGTCATACGTTTGGCAATTTGAAAGGGCAATTTGTAAGGAATGTAATTATTTACAAATCCGTACAAAAAAAATGGAACGCCTAAAAACAATAAAAATGCCCAAAAAACCAAAAGTAAGGTATTGGGTTTTTGCGAATTTCCCAAAAGATCGTCCCGAAGTCCTGCTTTTGCCAAATCAGTCGTATATTCTTTTAGCTTTTCCTTCAAAGTTTGCGTTTTAATGTTCTCATTTTCTTCAAAAAAACGCAAAGCCTCGATCAGTTTTCTTGTCAAATCAAATTTTTCTTCCAAATTCTTTTCCGAAAGCCCTAATTTTTGGGCTATGTAGGGCTGATAAATATGTTCAAGCTGGCTTACTATCCCATCTTCCTCCTGATCTTTTGTGATAATCATATTTTTTTCGAGAGTTTGGCGAATTTTTTCGGTCAATTTTTCCACAGCCTCCGTTTCTTTTTGTTCAAAAAGTTCCGCAAAATCTTGAGTCTGGATTGGTTCGCCAATACTCACAAAAACCTCACTCCGAAAATCTGTCGGGTGCGAATAATTGATCCCAAGACTGACTATAGACAAACCCAAATTAAAATCATGTTCTGCTTCCGCCCCCAAAGCCATGCGCGCCGTTCCCGTTTTGATTTCCCGCAAACGCCTCTCTACAAAACTTGTCCCTTCAGGAAAAATCAAAATACTTGCTCCCTTGCCCAAATACTCATAGCATTTGGCGAAAATAGCCTTGTTATCAGGTTTTTGGCTTGCATTTCGAACGTCTTGTTTCCTATAAATAGGAATAAGTCCCAGAATAGCCAATAATTTATTCTTCCACTTTCCGCGAAAAAGGGAAGCATTTGCCAAAAAAAACAAGGCTTGCGGAAAAAGCGAAGCCACAATCAAGGGATCCATCAAAGTATTCGGGTGGTTCGAAACCACAATCACAGGGCTTGGTGTTTTCAAAAATTGGGCATTGCGAACCTGTATTTTTTTGTAAAAAACTCGCAAAGCAAGCCTAACCCAAAAACGTAGGAAATGGTATAACATAGAAAAATGGGACTTTTAAAGGCAAATGTATATACTTTTTTTAATTTTGTCTTATGATTCTGTTTTACGCTTTATTTTTTAATTTTTTTTATTTAAAAATTCCCCTAAACATAGATGAAACAGCCCTCCAATGTAGTATATGATTGTTTTCCTTTTTTTAACGAACTCGATTTGCTCAAAATCCGTCTTCATGATCTGGACTCGGTTGTGGATAAATTTGTAATCGTAGAAGCGACTCGAACCTTTCAAAAAAAAGCAAAACCTTTGTTTTTTCAAGAAAATAAGCACTTTTTCAAAAAATTTGAGCATAAAATTATTCATGTAATTGTAGATAAATATCCCAATTTTTTTACCAAATTCAGATTCCCTACTCCTTGGGATTATGACGATCACCAAAAAAAGCAAATTGCCGAAGGTCTAAAAAACTGCAAACCCGATGATGTGATTATTATTTCAGATTTGGACGAATTTCCCGATCCGCAAAAGATTTTGGAATACAAAGATCGGGCTGGGATCAAGGTTTTTCGGCAATACCAATCCTATTATTTTGTGAATAATGTCTGCCGACAAATCCACACTTTTGGTGGCAAAGCTACAGCCCAATTCAATGAAAATAATTACGGTTTTTGGCAGGGATCGGTGATGTTACATTTTAAAGATTTCGAAAATGCGAACAAAACACGAGGCTTTAGGGATAAAACCGCTGAACAGGGTTTTACGATCATTCCAGAAGGCGGTTGGCATTTCAGTTACATGGGCGGGATTGAGAAAATTATCGAAAAATTAGGGGCTTGGACGCACCCCGAATACAACACACCTGAAAACCGAGACCCAAAACGGATTGAGTATATAATCAGAAACGGAAAATCTTTGTTTTATGATGATGAAAAATACGAACTTGTAGATATTAGTCAATCGTCTTTGCCTTTCCCAAAATACCTCAAAGAAAATTTTGCAGAGTATAAGGATTTGGTTTTGCCTGTTCAAAACGCAGGCTAAAGCCTACGCTACAAAAAAAAGCCTTTCTTTTCAGAAAGGCTTTTTTTAAAAAGAAATCCTAATTACGCAATTATTTGCGTGTAGGCATGATAGCTTTGAATTCAACGCGGCGGTTTAAGGCTTTGTTGTTCGCATTATCGTTAGGTACGGTTGGTGCGCTTTCACCAAAATATTCAATCACCAAACGGTCAGCCGAAATACCTTTATCTACCAAGTATTTTTTAACAGCTTCAGCACGGCGTTGAGAAAGTCCCATGTTGTATTGATCACCAGCGTCAGAGTCTGTGTGTGCTTCAATTTTCATTTTTACCATTGGGTAATCTTTCAAATATTTCAACACGTCTTCGCAAACCTGAACCGATTTAGGAATTTGAGAAATGGCAACAGCCAATTCTTTTGGAGCCATCGCATTTGGACGAGCCGTATTAAAGTTTACGTTACCAAAATTTGGCAATGGAATATTGTACATTTTGATTATTACATTTACCTCATCACCGTATTTTTTGCCTGTCAAGTCGATTTCTTCGTTAGCTTCTTCGTAATCGCCTGTTTTGGCGGCAGTAGCTACGTATTTGTCGATATCAAGCGTGGCGGCATATTTACCAGCCGCTTTTTTGGTAACTTCTTTAGCCACTTCGCCTTTAGTGTTTTTGATAGTCAAAGGAGCATCAACTGCTTCTTCTGTAATACCATCAATAATATTAACGTTAGCCAAAATGCCTTTTTTCTTCATTCTAACAATTCTTTCGCAGTAACCTGTTTCACGAGTAGTGTAATCCACAGTGAATTTGTAATCATCGTAACCAGGAACTTTTACAAGGAATGAATATTTGTTGGTTTCGGTCAAAATAGACGAAAACGCACCGCCTTTGTATTCGCGGAAACCTTTGTTTTTGTCGTTTTTGTAATCCCAACTTAACCAACCACGCGTATTGTTAGTCTGTGTAATAGTGGCTTCCAAAGGTTTGTTATCAGCCGAATCAACAACCACACCTCTGAATTGGCAGTGGTATTTTGGACCAAAACGATCAGGCAATGGAATAGTAAAAATTTCGTGAGAAGCACCCATATAAGCACTGAAATAGGCTAATACGTGTGGTTCGTCATGAGGAGCTACCGAAACCAACATATCAGGCTGGTAAGAATAGGTAGTTGTTTTTACTAAAGGAGCAAAATCTGTAGGTTGTGGTTCAGACCATTTTCCATCAGGCTGTAAATCAGACCAGTACAAATCGAAGTCGTCCGAATCTTTAGGAGAGCCGCCACCGCGAGTTGATGAAAAGAAAACAGATTGGTTGTCAGGCATAACACGAACAAATTTGTCGCATTGACCATTCACAGGCGTAGGCAATTCTTCAGGCGTACCCCAAGTACCATTTACGTCAATTTTAGCAACCATCAGTTTGTAACACTGCGTTCCTTTGCGGTTCGTTTTTGTCGTGTCATTGTCAGATGCAGGTTTTTTAGTGAAATACAAGCGTGATCCATCAGAAGAAACAGAAGGATAGCCTTCGTCATTGTCTGAATTCACTGCACCATTCACAGGGGTAGGTTTGCTCCATTCGCCCCATTTGCCTTTAGCGTCTTTAGTACGGGTCGAGAAGTAAATATCGTTACTTCCTTTGCCACCGTCTATTTCGCCATGAAAAAACAATACACTTCCGTCATAGGATAGTGCAGGACCGCCAATGCTGTTTCCTTCGTTGATGGCGGCATTGATCGATTCAATCGCTGTCGGTTTTTGCCAAAAGCCAGCGCTATCTTTGTCGGCTTGCCAAAGTTTATAGACATTCCATTTTTTGCCCGACTCATTGGACTGATATACCAATGTTTTTCCGTCTGGGCTGATAGCAGGTGCGTACTCATCATACAAAAGTTTATTGATGATATTAGGCACTCTTTGGCGTTTGGCTTGCACGTCAGCTTTCTCGATGCGATCACCAACATAGTTTGTGAATCTCTGTTGGGCGTTTGCCTGCAAACCTAACATGAGGGCAAGTACAACACCGAGATAGTTCAACTTTCGTCTCATAGGTTTAAGTATTAAGATAAGATTCGTGTGAATTGATAAAAAAATGATTTTTCAAGACCAAAAATAGCGCATTTAACCTACAAACTGCAAATTTGGCGCAAAAAATTTCTAAAGCTATGTTTGGTAGCCCATAGAAACCTCGCACTCGATTCGTAAAATGTGGGTAGATGAACAATTTTTTTCGTGTTAAAAATAGGAATTAAGTTAAAAAAACAAGGTACTTACAAACCTGCAAATACTCTAACAGCCTGATTATCAAAATATTCGCAAATTGTAGTTTGCAAATTTACTTGAATAAACGGAAAATTATAGTATTTTATGCAAATTTTTAAAAAAATATTACGAAAGGTTTTTTACAATTTTCGTGCTATTTTGAGATAGCTGTTTGAATTTTCCAAAAGTCTGAATTTTTTAGGAATTTTTACAATATTTTTAATAAAAATGTTTTTCTTAAATCAAAATTCATTTTACAGTGCGAACATTTTGTTTGGCAGGGAAACGAACAATAATCTTTTGGAAACGATATTCTCAATTCGGGTTCAGCCAATCATTAATATTATCGAACAATAATTGGAATAAATTGCGTTTTTGGACTACGAAACGTGCCTGAAAACTCATACCTTTTTTGATTTGTCCTTTGTAATTATTTCGAAGGAACAAAGTCGAGGTTTTCAGACTACATTTTACGCGAAAAATAGGATTTTGGTTTTGGATTTCTACGTCTTGGGCTATGCTGACCACTTCGCCTTCGGCAATTCCCCATTCCCTGTAATCAAAGGCATCTATCTGAAAATGAACCTTTTGGCTTTGGCGAATTAGCCCAATATCTTTAGGCGAAACATAACACTCGGCGATCAGAGTCGAATCGGGCGAAATGACTGCCAAAACTTCGCCTGCCTGCACATTGTAGCCTACATATTTTCCAACTAATTGTTGTACTGTTCCAGTAATTGGTACTTTGAGTTCGTAAAGGTTGCTTTCCTTGCCAATTTGTGCCATTTGGTTTCGAATTTCGTGCGTTTTTAGTTTATAATTGTTCAAATCTTGTTGCCAAAGATTGATTTGCTGTTGCACAAAAACCCAATAATCCGTTTTCAGACGCAATAATTCGCTTTCTTTTTGTTCCCATTCCCGTTTCGAAATACTTCGGGTTTCGTAGAGTTTGCGGTCGGCTTGGGCTTCTCCGCCAATTCTCTCAATCAAATCCTTTTTTTGACTGATTTGGCTCAACCATTGGTTGTATTGTTGTTGATAATGAGAAGTTTGTAAGAAAATATTTTTCAAAAAAAGGCTGTTCGTGTCCAATTTGACCAAATTTTGCAAATCTGCACTAAAATCTTCGTATTCTTTGAGTTGAAAACTCAAGAGTTCGGTACGTTGTGCTAAGTTTTCAGTTCGGAGTTTTAACAAAAGTTCATTTTGTTTAACTGACTGATTTTCAGTTACATAAATTTCTGTAATGGGGGCAGAAACCAAAGCCTTGATTTCGCTACGTTCGGCAATCGGGCGAATCATGCCTGTGCTTTTGACCGACACATCGACATACAAAAAAGGCAAAGCCAGCAAAACTGCCAAAAGCACCAACAAAACGAAGGCATAAATCCACAAGCCTCGTGGCGAAATGCGTGAAAAATAATAAACCAAAGTCTGTTTGATGAGTTCTTCAGGAAGCAACATATTCGTTTAGGGTTTCGTTTTGTACCTTGCCTTGTGCCAAATGAATGATTTTATCGGCAAATTGGGTAAAATGCAAGCGGTGAGTAATCAAAATTACGGTTTTGCCTTGAGTGCGGAGTCGTAGGATTAGTTTTTCGATAATTTTTTCAGATTCGGTATCGAGTGCCGAAGTTGCCTCATCGAGCAATAAAATAGAAGGTTGGCGGTACAAAGCCCTTGCGATTGCCAAACGTTGTTTTTGTCCGCCCGAAAGTCCTACGCCTCGTTCGCCCAAAAGCGTTTGGAAACCCGCAGGCAAAGTTTCGATAAAACTCAAAAGCCCTACGGCTTGGCACACCTCGACCACACGCCGCAAATCGGGTTCATATTCACCCAAAGCAATGTTTTCGATCAGTGTTCCTGCCAAAAGGTCAATATTTTGCGGAACAACGGCGATTTGCGCACGCAAACTATCGGGACTGAAATATTGTAAATCGTAATTGCCGATCTGAATATTACCCGAATAGGCATATAAATTTTGCAACAAAGCCATGAGGCTGGTTTTACCCGATCCGCTTTCGCCAATAATTGCCGTAATTTGGGCTTTAGGAATTTCCAAAGAGAGCTTTTCAAAGACTTTCTGCCGAGAACCGTAGGCAAAACTGACGTTTCGGAAATGAATATCCCCTATCAAATCTTCGGTCAAATCAATTTTGCCTTCGTTGCGTTCGTGTTCCAAATCCAAAATCTCGAAAAGCCGATCCGCCGCTATCAAAGCGTCTTGCAAACTTTTATTGAAGCCAATCAGACTGCCCGCCGCACCTGTAAAATAGCCAATGAGGGTATAAAATGACAATAATTCGCCTGCCGTTAGTTCCCGATCCAAAACCCACAAAGCCCCAAGCCAAAGCAAAATAATCGTAAAAACCCTTGCAATGCCTTCGGTAAGCGTACTGCCCACAATGCCCCGAATGCCTGCCTGATAAATGCTCTCAAAAAGCGGCACTAAACGACTTTCCGTTTTGGTAAAAGTAAATTGTTGCAAACCAAAAGTTTTCAGCGTAAGCATCGAGTTGATCGACTCGACCAATTGGCTTTCGAGTTCGGCGGCATTGACCATTAACTCTCTTTGGTATTTTTTGTTCCAACGGTTCGTAAGCAGGTAAGTGAGGGCGTAAAAAGGCAAAATCAGGAGCATGACCAAAGCCAATTTGACATCGTAGCTGAACATCAGGGCGAAGGCAAAAAGCAAAACCATGACATTGACGGCAAAAGAAATGGCGATATCGTTCAGGAAAACCCTGATTTTGACAGCATCATTGACACGAGAAAGTATCTCACCTGTGCGCATGGTATCAAAAAAGCGTTGCGGAAGCCTAAGCAAATGGTAATAATAACCCATGATGAGGTTCGCATCGATCCGTTGCCCGACCTTGAGGATAAAAACATTCTTAAATGCCCCCAAATACAACTGTACGCCCAAAAGCGCCAACATGATCACACCCATGAGGTTCATCAGGTTGCGGTTCTGTTCGGGCAAGACGTAATCCACGATTTTCTGCACATAGATAGATGCCGCCAAGCCCAACAGCGTATAGACCGCCGCCCCTACCAGAGCTTCTGCTAACACGCCCCGAAAAGGCGCAAGCAATGCCCGAAAACGGCTAAAAACCGATACTTTCTCGTTGCGGGACTGAAACTGCTCGGTGGGTAAAAGCAAAAGGAGCGCCCCCGACCATAACTTAGTAAATGCCTCTGGAGTATAATGGTGCAGTTTGCCATCAGCGGGATCCATGACCGTAATTTTCTGCGGCGTAGTCTTATAAATGACTACGTAATGGTGCAATCCGTTCTCGAATACGACATGGGCAATGGCAGGTTTAGGAATGGCTTGCAAACTCTCGATCTTGCCCTTGGCGGCTTTAGCCTGAAAACCCAAATGCTGTGCCGCCTCGACCATGCCCTTCAGGTTAGACCCGCGCTGATCGGTGCTTGCCAATTGGCGAATACGGGCAATAGGCACACGCAGATCATAAAAAGCCGCTACAGAAGCCAAACAAGCTGCCCCGCAATCGGTGATGTCGTGCTGGCGAATGAGAACATATCTATTCACTTTGATAAAATTATTTTTAAATTAAAGGCGTTTTGGCTTGGATACTATAATCATAATGCCAAAAATAAGTTTTATGCAAATGTGTTTTCCGATACTGTTCTTCTAAAGTTGTATTTTGTTCCAAACTTTTTAAAACTTCTTTACTTATAGGATAATAATCATACTCTTTTGTATAATTATTCCAAAATACAGGATCATAAGTGAAATCAGCGTTATATAACGACTCACTTGTATAACTTTGTGAACATTTAGGCAAAACATCTGACGGGTTAAATATTTTGTTTACTTTATATTCAAAAATAATTTCCTGATACTGAAAAACTTTATTTTGAATAGAGTAAATATTTCTTTTTAAGTGTCGAACTGTATTATCCATGTACCACTTATTATTGTTTGTTTTAGCAAAACCTAATATTCTTTTATATTCAAACGCATTTTTACGCCCTTCTCTTTTACCACCATAAACTTCTATATAAACAATAGTAGGATTATGGATAGTAAGAAAAAATATCCCCTCTTTTTTATTATCTTTTAGCTTCTTTTTACCTAATTTATTTTTTTCTAATTTTATTTTATAAACAGCCTCATTTTGATAATTATCTATACCAAGTAAAGTAAAATTATAGTATTTTAACTTACTTGAATCACCCTCAATTTCATTGCTTTTTAAGAAAGCATTAAGATTAAATATTTTGCTGTTTATATCACGCTTACTATCAAAAAATTTAGTTTTACTATGATTAGCCGATTTTCGCAAACCCAATAAACAACCCTGATAATAATTACTTGATTTATAAGGTGGATTATTAATCAATAGGACACCTTCAGATAATTTTACATAATTACTATCCTGCTTAATAATTTCACGTACAAATGCCATAGACTGATAAGTTTCATTAACATAGTAACTTTTATTCGATAACGCTTCTTTAAAAATCTGATAAAAGTCCAATTTGACTTCAATTTCTTTTAGGTTGATTGTATCGGGTAGTAAAAAAAATTTGTTGTATTTTAATTGTTTCATTTCTTTTACTGCGATTACTAGTGTTTTAAAGCCTATTACTTTGAAAAAAAGACTATCTGAATTGTTATCTTTAACAGAAAAATTAAAGTAACCATTTTGATCACTTTTAGATATTATTTTGTCCACCAAGTAGATCGAAACATCTGCTATTGGTAATGAGTCAATACTTGAATATATAGTACCTGTTAATACATTATTTTTTTGAGCAAATGTTAAAAAATGGAATAAGAGTATCGAGATGAATAAAAAAGATGATTTCATTAAATTAAATATTTTACTTAAAAATGTTTTATATGAAAACTAAAATGCGAGAAAATTAAGGGTAATTTTCTCGCATAAATCGTTATTATTTGATTAATCACTATCATCAATCAAGTTCATAACAACGAAAGCAACAGCACCAACCAAAGCCCCTATAAGAAAAGAAAGTAAAAATCCACCCTCTACTTTTTCCATTTCAGAAGGTT
This sequence comes from Cytophagales bacterium, assembly GCA_013297565.1. Taxonomy (GTDB): domain Bacteria; phylum Bacteroidota; class Bacteroidia; order Cytophagales; family Thermoflexibacteraceae; genus JAAFHK01. The sequence continues at coordinate 364 of JAAFHK010000020.1, read as the reverse complement.
CCATCTCAGTGAGATTGTAAGCACTCAAATCTAATTTACTCATTGTAGTTTTTAAAAGTTAAAGGTTAGAAATTAAAGCACATCAATAAATTCCTCTATTGCAGCAACAAGAAGGAAACCAATAACAAAGCCTAAAAATGCTAGACCTAGAAAAAACTCCCCACCATTTGTTTCTGTCATTTCTTGATCGTTCATTTCGACCAAGCCGCAAGCCTCTATACTTTAAACCCTATAGACATAATCTTTTAAAAGATTACATCTATTTGATAATCAATAATTTACAATATACTCAAACTGAAATGGTTTTCACGTAGAAACGAAGTTCTTGTTCGTTTCTGTGGCGAACAAGAATGTTCGCCCTACA
>JAAFHK010000002.1 GCA_013297565.1 Cytophagales bacterium | reverse complement strand
AAATGCCTCGATGCTTTTGGGTTCGTATCCTCTTTTGATTAGGCTTTGAAAAACTTGCTTCGTGCTGATCACCCCGCGCGAAATATATGGCGACAAATAGCTAACTTTTCCACCAATATAGTTGCGTGTTTTGCCGTATTCGATAGGATCAAGTGCTTGTATTTGTGCCAAAATATCCCCATATTTTGTACTAAAATGCCTTTTCATTAGCGTTTGCTAATTTTATTGTGGCTAATGCTTCGTTGCAAACGGCATTTGAAGCGCTCAATTTCTTCACAGCGTTTGTGCAAATGTTTTTGACTTATTCCGCTATTTACTCGCTTGCGCCAGAGGTCAAAGCTCGATCTTTTGAGCTGGTGGCGCATGAGTTTGATCACTTCGCTTTCTGTCAAGCCGAATTGCACTTTTATAGCCTCAAAGGGTGTTCGATCTTCCCAAGCCATTTGCAAAACTCTATCTATTTCGGTAGGGTTCATTAGATTTATAATTTTTCAATAGTAAAATTTCGAATTTATACTCAATCAACGAATAATTTTGTACAGCAAATATTCTTGTTCGCCACTAAAACGAACAAGAATGTTCGTTTTACAACAAGCAATTTAGTTTCAGTATAATTCAAAATCCAAATATACGTCTTTATGCTTGTTTTTTTGTTAAACAAAACTTTTTTTTGTAAAATTAAAAAATGAATTTGCCGAATGGCTTTGATTTTGTTTATATTTGGTTAAATTTCTCAAACCAATCTGCCATATGCGTTTCTTTTGTTTCAAAATAGTTTTGGTCATAAGTTTGTGCTTGCTTGGGCGCTGTGCCTTTGCCGACACGCTTAGCATCGATGCTACAGAAGGACGTTATCCTTTGGGTTTGGTGCTGGAGTTTTTGGAAGATAAAAACAAAAGCTACAGCATCGAGGCAATTACTTCGGGCAAATTGGACAGCCTTTTTGTCAAATCCCAGTTTGTCAATCCCAATTTTGGTATGACAAGTTCGGCGTATTGGGCTCGTTTTACGGTTTCGAACCAAGCCGCCCGCCACAATAATTTTCTTTTGGAAATCGAATACCCTTTTTTGGATAGAATAGACGTATATTTTAATGAGGACGATCAGTGGTTAGCCGAATACAGCGGAGATACCTTTCCTTTTGACCATCGGGAAATCAAAAACCGCCTTTTTCTTTTTTCGCTTTACGTTCAGCCTTGGCAAACCGAAACGTTTTATATCCGAGTCGAGTCCTTAAACGGTAGTATCCAACTCCCTGCAACGCTTTGGAAACCTATAACTTTTGATGAAAAAAACCACAATTTACAATTCTTTTTTGGTTTGATCTACGGCAGTATTTTGCTCATCATTATTAGCAATGCTTTCCTGTTTTTCACCACGCGGGATCAGAGTTATTTGCATTATATTTTTGCTATGACCAGTTCGCTGATTCTGCTTGCCATGTTCAACGGACACGCTTTTGAGTATATCTGGTCGGAGAGTATTTGGTTACAAAACAATATTTTCCCCATTCTTATTTCTTCGGTTAGTTTTTGGATGTCTGTTTTTTGTCGCAAATTTTTAGCCACCAAAAATTTCTTGCCCACTATTGATCTATTTTTGTATAGAATGCTGTTTTTGCAGGGCATTTCGATTGTTTGTTTTTTCTTTATTTCTTACAATTTTGCGGTTATTTTAAGCACTGCTATTAGTACCGTTTCGTTTTTGCTTTTGCTTACGGCGGGAGTCTGGGCGATCAGCCGAAGGGTGCAGGCTTCCCAACTGTTTTTAGCCGCCATTAGCTTTTATCTGGTCGGTTTGGTAGTTTATGTGCTTAAATCCTTCAATTTCGTGCCGCTCAATTTTTTTACCGAATACAGCGTACAGATTGGGGCGGCAATCCAAGTAACCCTTATTTCGTTCGCTTTGGGTATCAAACTGAAATATTTACAAAAAGAGCGCGGAAAAGCACAAAAAGAAGCCTTAAAGTTGCAACAGGAAGTCAATGAACGCCTTGAACAAAAAGTATTGGAACGGACAACAGAAATTAACCAAAAAGCGGGGGAGTTGGAAGGGGCGTATCGGAATTTGTCCATTCTGTCCAGAATTGGGCGTGATATTACCTCCACACTGGACATGGAGGAGGTTTTTACTAAACTCTATGATTATGTAAAGGAACTTTTGGACGCTTCCATTTTTGCTATTGATATTTATTATCCCGAAAAAGAACAAATCGAGTACCGTTTTAATATCGAAAATGGCGAGAAACTACCTGTAATTACGGTTTCTATTCATGCCGAAAACAACCTTTCTGCTTGGACAATCAAAAACAAAAGGGCTATTTTCATGAATGATTTGGCAAATGAAATCCATAAATACGTAGATCGGGTCGAAACTTTGATAGGACAGGAGGCGGCTTCGGTCATTTATATTCCTTTGCAGATTGGCGAACGGGTTTTGGGAATAATTACGGTGCAAAGCCTCCGAACCAATGCCTACAACCAAAGCCATCTCGAAATGATGAAAAGTTTGGCGGCATACACCGCCATTGCGGTAGATCATGCGGCGGCGTATAGTACCATTACCAATTCGAACAAACACATTGTGCAAAGTATCCAGTACGCACGCCGAATCCAAGAGGCGATTTTGCCTGCGGATCGAGAAATAAAAACCAATTTTGAGGAAAGTTTTATTCTTTACAAACCAAGAGATATTGTTTCAGGTGATTTTTATTGGTTTGCCAAAAAAGAGGAATGTCGGGTGATTGCCGTAGTCGATTGTACTGGGCATGGGGTTCCTGGGGCATTTATGACCATGATGGGTAATGATTTGCTCAATCAGATTGTGATCGAAAATAATGTTACAAGTCCTGAAGCCATTTTGACTCGCCTCGATAAGCGCGTCCGCCGAACCCTAAACCAAGCGGGAAGCGATACCCAGCGCAATGACGGCATGGATATTTCGATTTGCGTCATTGATGACCAGCACAAAACACTTTCTTTTGCAGGCGCAAAACAGTCGATCTGTTACGTGCATCGCAACAAGGATCGGTTTGAAGAAATCAAAGGCAGTCCTTTCCCTATTGGTAGTTCGCAGATTCGGAAAGAAAAAATTTTTACCAAACACGATATTCATTTCGAGTATGGTGATATAATCTACCTATTTACAGATGGTTATCAAGATCAATTTGGTGGAAAAAGCAATACCAAATATTTGAGCAAACGCTTTCGCCAATTCCTTTCTGAAATTCACATAAAAACTTTTGAAGCACAAAAAACCGCTTTGGATCAGGAAATCGAAACTTGGCGTGGCGGACACCCGCAAACAGACGATATTTTGGTGGTGGGTTTGATGCTATGATCGAAGTTTTTTAAAAAAACAGGAAATTCCTAAAAAAGAAAGAAATTTGCAGTACAAAGCCTTAATGGTGGAATTGGTAGACACGCTATCTTCAGGTGGTAGTGCATTCACGGGCTTGGGGGTTCGAGTCCCTCTTATCACATCGATTCTGTATTTCCCATCACCTAATTCTTGGCTAAATTCTCTATTAGAACCGATGATTACAAATACTAAATTAATCCAATAAAAGCCATTCAAGACAAAAAAGCCCATGACGAGTCCCAAGTTTATTTTTGCAACAATGTTTGTTATTTTGCCAAATAAAATAGTGTGTTTTCCAAAAACGATCACTAAAATCAATCAGGTTAATCGCACCAAATTTGGGCGTTTTGTATTCTTTTTTAAGAAAATGATTTTGATTATTTACTGAATTTATGCACCATCGGTGCTAAATATGGGTAGAAATTGATCAAATATCATTTCGATGTTCCGTAGGAACTAAATTTTCAGTTCCTACGGAACATCGAAACAAGGGGATCAAGATTTCTACCAATATATAAGTCCTAAAGGACTATGAATTATTAGTAAAAACCTCATTTTTAAGTGCGATTAACCTGAAAATCAATACCAAAAACACTATAAACGATATTCTTTCTGTATAATAACCTGCAAAACGTATATTTTTGCTACTAAAATCAATCCTTAAGGGCTTCATAAACCAGCGAAAAACTCCTTCCCAAAAGTTCGGTTTCAATTTCCATAGTATCTTGACTCAAAAATATAATCAGTCCCACGAAATCGAGATTTCCATTGATTTTTGTACTCAAAACCCCATCTTTGAGTTCCCAAGTTCCTTTCAAGACAGGATTCGAATTGGCAGAACAACTGAGTTGATTTTCCAATAATTCATATTGCCCTTGCCTATTGCCTTTATAAAAAACCATAAAATCGTCCGTTCGACAGCGCAAATTGGCAGGTAAGGGACTCGTTAATTTCCATTTTTTGCCCTTAGCCCTTGCCAACAAACCGCTTTGACTTTCACCCACAATGATTAATTCCTTGACCAATTCGAAAGCCGTTTTGGTCTGAAGTGTAACGCTGTTCTTTGCTTCCCAATTATTGAGGCTACCTTTCTGAATATCAATGTAATAGGTTTGATTCGACAAGCCCAAAAAGCGAACCCGCCCTTGCGAATTGCTATTTTTAGAACCCTCTTTCGTTGCGTTTTCCTCCCTAATCCAGTCCATCTCGTTCTTGTAAAGTGTAACCGTTCCATTCTCCTGTAATTCCGACAGAACAGTGATCACGTAGAGTTCTAAAGCCCCATTATCTTTCTCCTGATCGCAATGGTTAAAAAAGAGGAGGACAAGAAGGAATGGTATTTTTCGTAGAAAATTAATTTTGCTTTTCATATTTTACGGAAATATTAATGGTTTGTCCGCCCAAAGAAAAAGTTTCGATCCGCCTAAACGAATTTTCCGATAAATCAGCAAGTCCCCAGCTATCGATCAATGTGCCGTCTTTTTTGCGAACTTCGAACAAATTGCCAAATTTGCACTCCCAAACAAGTTCATTATCAGCCATTTCCGATCCGCATACTTGGTTTGTGATTCGACTAATTTTGCCTGTTTTTTTGCCCTTATAAATCACCCATTCATCATCAAATCTGCAAATAGGAATATTAATGGTAGGTTCGGTAATTATTTCGGTCATTTTCCAGCGTTTTCCTGTGGCAGAACTCAATAAACCGCTTGGATTAGGGCTTAAGATCAGGAATTGGGTTTTTAACGAAACTTCTCCTTTGGCTTGTAGATCAAGGCGATTAGTAAGTTCCCAATTATTGCGCGAATCCTTTTGGGCATCAATCCAATACGAACCAATCAGCAAATTATCAAAAACTACTTTCCCTAAATCGTCTGTTTTTTGGCTAATTAAGGCATTTTCTTCCTCAATCCAATCAGCCTCCGAAGTGTAAAGGCTTATGGTGGCTTGTGTTTGGATTTGGGTTTGTTCGTTATAGGCAAAAATTTCCAAAATAATATTTTCCTCTAATTTGCCACAAGCCAAAAAGCCCAAACAAACAGCCAATAAAATTTTTTTCATAAAAATTAAGATAGCTTGTTTTCGAAGGATTTTTTTGAGGCAAATATATCAAAAATAGGTTTGAAATTTTGCGGATTTTATGGAATTTGCAAAAATGCCTTTGTGCCTTCTTCGGTTACAGGCTCGAAATAGTTTTCACGAACCTCTTGGGCAATCTGCTCCAATTCGGCTTTTTCTTGGTCTGAATAATTTAAAAAACGATGGATAGCTTCGGCAAGTTGTTCGGAGGTATAGGCAATGTCCCAGATTTTTGGAGACAAAGTAGGAGGGATCAAATTGTGCGTAAGTCCTCTGTCATTGCCAATCACAATAAAAGGAATCCCTTTAGCCAAAGTTTCTAAAACCGTAGTAGAAGTTGCCCCAATCACTAAATTGGCTTGCTCGACAATATCGTTAAAACCGCCTGTTACAAACTGCATTTCGTTCGAAAAATAGTTTCCTGCCAAGTTTCGGATAAATTCTTGAGTGTGCGAAGGGTGCTGCTTTACCCAAACTCGCAGTTTTGAAATGTTTTGTTTATCCAGAAAATCATGAGTAAGCCGTAAAATATTGTACGTATCGGTTTCGGAAATTGATAAAGCCAAAAGTATCGTAAAGTATTGATTATCAGGAGTATATTTTCGTTTTTGCCAAACCTCCTTGTGTCTGAAAGCAGGTGCTACTTTTACCGTATGTTTTTGGGAAAACTGTTTTGAGGCTTTTACGAATCCCTTTCCCGTTACATAAATTTCTTGCGGCAAAAGTTTATTTTCAAATTCGATTTCCGTTGGGTAGTAACACAAATAAAAAGGGTGTTCAGCGGCTGGTTGATACGCTATGCGTTTTACTTCAGGCAGATAAGTTTCAAAACCTAAATTGAGCATCTTATCAAGGGTTTGGTTTTCGAACCAATCGATCAAAAGACGTATTTTGATATTTTTTTCTTTCAATTTTTTAGCAAAGCGATAATTTAAAACTCCAATTAATGAACTAAAATTACCCCATGAACTGAAATAAACATTTTTAAACAAATTATTTACTTCAAAACCGTAAAATTTAAGACTTGTTTTTGGAAAAGCGGGCAAACGAAAAGGGTGCAAAAAAATATAAATCAAATCTCCAAAACCTAAAAAATCTTCCCTGATCAAGAAATTAGTTTTTGACTTTCGAATTTGTTGGAATAAAGTCTTATAATCATCAATATCGATGAAAGCGGGAGAATAATAGAATTTTTGCCTTTCTTCCTTACATAGTCCGCCAAAATTATCATAATAACGGTCAGTATATTGCTCATTTTGAATGCTTTGACGAAAGATAAAACAATCTACCAAAGTCAAATTTTCGGGAAAACTGAAATCTTTTTTGGAATTTTGGGCATCTCGCCATTGTTTCCACAAACGCCAGCAGCTTGCCAAATAATAAGCAAAAGGAAAGAAAAAAGCAATGAGTTTATCTTTCAAACTTTTGTGTAATTCTATTTTAATGTTTTTAGTTTGTGGCGTATTCCGCAAAACTTGGGCTAAAGAAACCGAACTAAGGATTATTTTTTCGATCTTTTCGCCCTTTTCCAATATTTTTTGAATAAAAGCTAAATAACTCAAATCCAAAAAAAGTTGAGAGTTGGCAGGTGAAAGTGTATTTCGGCTCATGAGGTCATTTGCCCAAAAATCAGTGTTTTGGAAACTTTGATCGGCTATTTTACTGATCAATCCGTTATATTCTGCCCGAATCTCAAGGGCGGTTTGGTTGAGTAGTTCGAGGTGACTTGGGCTAATATTTAGCAAATTAAGCACTATCATATTTTTTTGGCGATCACTAATAAATGAGACGATAAGCAGTTTTGAGCCAAAAAGTCTTGAAATTTATCTTGCATTTGCTCATCTTTTTCAAAAAAGAGATGATACAAATATTCGTTTTCTTTTTTTAGATCATATCCTTTTAGCGTTTCACGACATACAATCTGCACATCGAGTCGTCCTGGTGTTTCCAAGTATAGGATTTCGAAGCCGTTATTTCGAAGTAATAGTTCGATAGAATGTGGATTAAAATAATTAAGGTGTTCAGGTGGTGTAATATTGACTGTGTTTTCTTTAAATAATTTAAAATCAAAACCCTCGCCATTAGGCGAGGCAATCGAAATTACGCCATTTGGTCTTAAAACACGTAGACATTCCTGTAAAAATTCTTTTGGGTTGTAAAGATGCTCGAACAAATCATTAAGACCAATATAATCTGTAGAAGTGTCTGGCAAATCTTGAATACTGCTTTTGATTGTTTTTAAACCGATTTTTTGGCAAGCCTCGATACAACTATCCGTAATATCTACGGCAAGTACCTCTGAAAAATAATTGGCGTTTTGGAGAGCCAAAGTAAAAGCACCCGATCCCGCCCCAATATCAAAAGCGGAAGAAAGAGGGTTTATATAATTTTGTTTTATGACATTAATAAGAAGTTCTACTCTCGGCTGATATTGCATGGCTTTGCGAACAGCATCTGTTTTTAACAACATGGTCGTCCATGCATTTGGGGCTTCATACTTTTCATAATATTCAAAAAGTAAGTTTTCAGGCGGACGAGGAGAGCAAAATAAAGTATTACATTTCTTGCATTTTTTATGATTGAAAAAATACCTCTGAAATACAGACTCACTTTCTTCACCACAGGCAGGACAAACTATATCAATAAATTCTGTATGATATTTTTGATAAAAAGATTCTCCTGATTTTTTTCTTAAATCAAGAATATACTGATGCTCGTCTTGAGGACGCATCTGATCAATTAGATTTTGGGTCATGGTTTAATGTTATTTAATCCTTTAATTCCTCATACACTTCATAAATCGTTTCCAAAATTCCCTGCCCCAAATCGTGGTAGTATTCAGGAATGTATTTTTTGGCAACTCTTGGACGGAAGGCATACGGAGTAATTTCGTAGTGCGCATCCATTTTTTGGTGCGTATATTCGATCTCGACCTCGTTTTTCAGCATTTCCCTAATCATCAAAAGCAGGTCTTTCATACGAATCGTTTGCGAACCTGTGAGCATCACGTATGAATTTTCAAATTCCGCTTTGAATAAGATTTCTACGCTGGCTTTGGCGGCATCATGGACGTTGATATAATCCCGAATTTCTGAACCGTCCCCTTGACGCGTAATTTTTTTCTCTGTAAGAGCCTGCCTGATGGCATTATGAATAAAATTAAACTGATTTGCTCGTTCGCCAAACAAAGAACCGTAACGTAAAACAGTATAATTTAAACCATAAACTTGATGATAGTTCTCGATAAAAAGTTCGCAAGACTGTTTGGAACTCCGATAAAACGAACCCGAATCGCTATAAACGTAAATCGTGCTGGCATACACAAAACGTTTTATTTTGTATTTGACGCAAGCCTCCAAAATATAAATCGTACTCAAAATATTGGCTTTTACGGTTTCTATTGGGCGTTCTTGGGCTTCTTTGATGTCGGCAATACCCGCAAAATGATAAACATAATCTACCCCTTCGATGGCTTTTTCGACTTGCTCCTGATCTTGCATATCCCCTAATATCATTTCCTGATTCGCAGAAAGATACTTGGAAGGGCGCAAATCAAAAATGCGAACCTCCATGTCTTGCTTGACCAAATAATCCGCCACATGACTTCCAATAAAACCAGAACCGCCAAAAACAACTGCTTTCATAGTTTTTAAAAATCAAAAATATTATAAATAAACATTTACCACATGGGGTAAATATCATCAGGTGGCTTGTTTTTTTGTTTTTTGACAAAATAGTTTCCTACTCCTAAAAAGACTACCACAACTACGACTATAATTATAGTAATTATCCAATTATCACTCATAAGTTTAAATTTTTTGTAATAATATCTGCAATTAGCTCATTACCTGCATCATTCAAATGAACTCGATCTACAAACAAAAAAGAGTTGTTTAGTGATGCATCGAAAAAAGTATTTGTATCCAAAAAAGAAATATCAAAAGACTGACAAATTGTTTGTAATCTGTCTTTATATTCTTTATAAGCCATTGGATTGTCTATATAGTTTTTTATCGTTTGCCAATGTTGTTGTTGCGATTTATCTAATGCCTCAAAAAGTTTTTTTTCTTCTATTGAAGGTTCTTTTGTAGTCCAATTAAAAAAAGGCTGTAATACAAAATGTACTTTAAAATTGTGGGCTTTTCCAAAAGACCTCCAAAGTAACAAATCACGTTCGGTGACTTCATAAAACATATTAATATCTTTTCTATGAATAATACCATGATTTTTTTGTATTTGGTTTTGTTTGCCCAATTCTACATTACCCATTAAAATCTCAAATAGGGTCTGTATAGATATATTTTCATAATCCAGTTCAGGATAAAACGGTTTTAATAGAGTTTTAGCAGCGGTTCTTAAAAATTTCACAAAGCTATTTTTTCTTTTTAAGTCATTCATTTTTTCATAATAAAAATTCGAAAAATAAAAAGAACCTAAGAGTTCAGGGTAATATCGAGATATATAGTAAAGAACCATATTATTTACCCCACTGAATATGACCACATTTTTTATATTTTTCCAATAATTACTATAAAAAAGGAAACTCATTAATTCCTGTGTAGAACTATAGGCTCGTCCGCCATAATTTAGCCAATAATTCTGTAAATTATTACTTAAAATGGCAGATATAGTATTTTTGTCAGAACTTGCTCCTACGCCGAACGCTGTCGAACCACCAGTTAAGAAATTAATTGGTGTGTTTGGTGAAATATGATTAACATTATCATATTGAGGGCTAATGCGCAGTCCTCTTACATCAGTCGAAACTACTTCAGATTGAAAATTAGGCATTTGAGAAAACATGAGGTAAGGCAGCCAAACTTGCTGTAATTGATCATATATACGCATTTGTGGGGCTAACTGGTATCTTATATCTGCCATGCTCATAAAAAGCTAAATAATTAATTTACATTTTTTGCACAATAATCCTCATGTGTGAACTGAAATTTTGCTCACTAATCCAACTCTGAAAAGTTTTTTTCGAATCTTCAGAACCGTATTTGCTCAAGGTTTGCCAAAAACGATCAGGCTGAACATTCTCTTTCAAAAAACCGCTTTCAATAATATCCCAATCCAACTTACCAGGCGTAGCAGCTTCAACAACCCTAAAACCTTGACTTTCAAAAAGTTTGGAAACCGACCAAGGGTTGAAAAAATTGAGGTGGTGTGGAGGCGAAACCGATTTGGAACGTTCCCAAAGCACCTGAATATCGAAACCCAAACCGTTTAGCGTGGTGAAAATAAAATAGCCTTCGGGTTTAAGCAACTTATGTATTTTTTCTACAAAAAACTTCGGAGTGTGCAAATGTTCAAAGAGTTCGAAAGAAACTAATACATCAAATTGGTTATCAAAACCTTTTACTTCTTCGATCAAATTCGGAATAACTTTTAAACCTTTTTCTTGGCAAATTTTGATCATCTCGACCGAAGGTTCAATGGCTATGAGTTCAAAATCAGGTCGAATTTTTTTAAGTTCTTCCAAAAATATTCCAAAACCTGCTCCTATATCTCCCACTTTCATTCCTTTTTTATCTTTCAAAAAATCCGCAATATATTCGGCTCTTGGGAGGAACATTTTTTCCCTGCGAGCTTCGGCTACGGGTTTAAAAAACTCATTTACCCAAAAATTGGTAGAAGGTGAATTGGAATAAAAATGATTCATTTGCTCCAGACTTGGGCGAGGATTCACAAAAAGCGTATCGCAAGCCTGACAAGTGCAATATTGGAAATTGTTTTTTTGAAAACTCACTTCCAAATTATCGGACTCGCAAGCAGGGCAATTTATGGTTTCATATTGAGAACTATCTTTGAAAAAAACAGCCACATCTTGGGCTGAAAGTTCTAAATATTTATTAAAAACATCACGTTTTCGGATTTCTTCCTCTTTCATTTCAAATATGTTTTTACTAATAAATCCTTTTGCATTTCTGCATTTACCACTTCCAAATCTTCCAAAGTATCGACCGAAAAGGTAATTTGTGGCGTATAAACCATTTTTACTTTCAACCCATTTTCCAATAGCCGCATCATATCGACCGACTCGATCTGTTCCAAAGGCGTTTGGGGCATTTGGTTATATTCCAACAAAAAATCTCTGCGAAAGGGAATAATACAAACTTGTTTGTACATGGGTATTTCGCCTTTCCATTTGGCTTTCGAAGGGATCGGATTGCGGGAAAAATACAAAGCGAAACTTTGTTTATCGACCACCACTTTGATTTCATTTGGGTCTTCCCATTCCTCTACCGTTTCCAAATCTTCCATGAGGTTCGAAATCAAGATCGTTTCGTCTTTTATCAAAGGTTCGACCGCCAGATCAATCATTTCAGGCGTAATCATGGGTTCGTCACCTTGGATCATGACCATCATATCGACTCGTTTGCCTGTTTGTTTTTCGATAGTAAGCAAGGCTTCGGCACAACGGTCGGAGGCGCGTTCGTGTGTATCGGCAGTCATAATAGCTTTTCCGCCAATACTTTCAATATAATCGACTACTTCTTGGTCGCAAGTTGCCACATACACCTCCGAAAGGCTTTTGCACATTTTCGAACGAATGTAACAATGCCCAACCATCGGCATGCCCAAAATATTCGCCAAAGGCTTATTTGGAAAGCGAGTAGCCGCCAAACGCGCAGGAATAATACCTATAATATTCATATTTTTTCAAATAAAACGCTGCAAAATTATATTCTTTTTTGCAATTCCCTACTTTATTTTCCTATAAATTTTTTCCAAACTCCATTTTATACCTACCGAAGTCAATTCGACCGTTTCTTCCGCTTTTGAAAATTCTTTTTCTTGCCAATCCGTACTGCGGCTAAATTGTTTTACGCCAATTTGGTTTTGCTCAAAAATTACATATTCCTGCAAACTTTCGATCTCCTTGTACTCCTCCAATTTTTCAGTTTTGTCGGCTTTACTTGTGCCAGTCGACAAAATTTCGGCAATGATAATCGGATTGACTAAACACCCGTTTTCATCGCGTTTTTCAGGTTCTTGAACGATCATCAGATCGGGAATACGATATTTTTTCTTTCCTTTTGTGCTAACAGCGGCATTTTCCGCATACACATTATATTTGTCAAAATCCAGTTGTTGATGACTATCACCGATAAGGACAGATGATAATAATTGATGTTCTTTAGTAGTCATATCGTATTGCATTTCTTCAATAAATTGGCAAAACAAATCCCATGCTTCCGAACGTTCCGAACGCAATATATTGACAATCAGCAAAGTAGGAATTGTGATACTTTGGTTTTGTCGCCACAAAAAGCGCCCATTATCAAACTCGAAAAAATATTTTTCTTCCAATTTGCTACAAACTTCCTCGAAATGGACAAGCGTAAAAGGGGAATAAAGACTCATGATCCAACAAAAAATTAGGCGTTTTCTTTTAATGCTTTGACCTGATTGCGAGCAACCGTTCCCAAAAACAAGGTATCCAAACTGAAAGCCACAAAATTATAACCTTTTTGTACTTTTTCCAAAACCAATTCAAAATTGGGTTGAATGACGTGAAACCCAATCAATTTATCGTATTTTTTCGCAATTTTTTCATATTCCGCCAAAGCCACTTTTACGTCATCGTCATCATAACGCCCTGGTTTGCCCATCGAACCCGACAGGTCGTAGGGTCCAATAAACGTCCCATGCACGCCTTCGGTTTGGATTATTTTGTCCAATTCTTTGATGGCGTTAATGTGTTCGATTTGAACAATTAAGGTAATTTCCTTTGCTTTTCCGTTTTTGTAATCCTCGAAGCCGAAACCGTAACTTTGCGCCCTTGCCAGCCCTACCCCGCGCTTGCCAAAAGGTGGATAATAAACCGCTTCTACGGCTTTTTGGGCTTCAGCTTGTGAATTGACCATCGGGACTATGATTCCGTCTGCTCCCGCATCAAGCACCCGTTTAATGATTCTTGTGTTATTTTCGCCTACCCGCACAAAGGCTTTCAAACCTTTTGCCTGAATCATGGCGATCATTTGTTGAGCCTCGAAATAATCCGTTACCGAATGTTCCATATCCACACAAAGCCAATCAAAACCCGCATCAGCCATAATTTCGACTATGGAAGGGTGATTCAGCGTAACCCAAGAACCGAGTGTATAAGAAGTTGTAGGCATATTCTAACTAATAAATTGGAAAATGTTTTGACAAAAGAAATAACATTTGAAAGAAAATCCCCCTTTTTAAAGGGGGGCAGGGGGGATTCAGTAAAATTCAAAATGAAAAATTTATTTTTTCAAAGTAGCTAATCCACTCAAATTGAAGCGTTTGAGCCATGTTTGGCGCATTTCCTTCGTGAAAGCCTCACTGTCGGATTGTACACTAACCTGATATTTTTCACCTACTAAAATCATATCGGCTTTACCACGACTACTCATTGGATACATATCGAGCTTTTCTTTAGCAGTTGCATATTTTTTAGCCCCGTCAGGATTGTTTGCCATGTCTGCCACGCTAAAAGTAGCCACTTGTTCGTTTTTTTCTTTCAAAACAGCTTGCACAAAACCATCTTTTTCTTGTGTAAAAACAATATCAAAATCGCCTTGTGGTTTTGGAAAATACGTATTCAAAGCGCCACCTTCCACCACTTGTTCCTTATCAGCAGGTTTGGGCTGTTCTACTTCATCAGTTTTGGTGCCGTTTGTAGTGTTGCTATTGGGAGTTTCGGTTTTTTCTTCCGTTTTTTTGCTACCACCGCAGGCTACTGTCCCAAAAATCAAAAAGGCAATAATGAACCATTTTTGCCAAAAAAATTGCTTTTTCATAAATTAAATGTTTTTAGAGGAAATGAAAATTGTTTTTCCGTGCCACAAAATAGCACTACGACAAATCTACTAAAAGATTATTCATTTGTATAAAATTTTCAATAATTTTCGAACCGACCGTACTGCTTTTTTCGGGGTGAAACTGCACCGCATAAAAATTATCTATGTGCAATGCCGCACTGAAAGGTACTCCGTAGTGAGCCGTTGCGGTTGTTTTTTCCGAAATTTCGGCATAATAACTATGCACAAAATAGACGTATTCCTCTTTTTCCAAACCTTCAAAAATAGTATTTTTCAAATCTGTAATCGTATTCCAGCCCATTTGCGGAACTTTCAGAGTTGAGGCGGGAAATTTTCGTACTTGAGTATCAAAAATGCCCAAACAATCCGTATCGTTTTCCTCCGAATGCCCACAAAGTAACTGCAAACCCAAACAAATGCCTAAAACAGGTTGTTTCAATTTTGGAATTAATTGGTCTAAACCTTTGTCTTTCAGGTAGTTCATAGCCGTACTTGCCTCACCAACACCAGGGAAAATGATGCGGTCGGCGGATTGTAATATTTCGGGATCGTCTGTAATAATCGGCTCAATGCCCAAACGTTCGAGGGCATAAATGACAGATTGCGTATTGCCTGCATTGTATCGAATAATGGCTACTTTCATGGGGTTTTCGTATTTTTGGGCAATATTAGCAAAAAGTTTCTAATTTTTTAATGGATTTGTACGGCGAACATTCTTGTTCGCCGTAAAACATACAAGAACTTCGGTTTACGACACGAAGCAATTTAGTTTCAATATAATTGCCGTAACTTTGTAGCGTTAAAGCCTTAGAGAATCGAATAAAACCAAATGAAAAATTATTTTTTTGCTATTTTTTCCTTGTTTTTGACTTTTTATTTATCGTCTTGCAAAACCGATCAAGGCTTGGACATCGTGAATCCTGCCACTTTGGGATTTAAAGATAGTACCTATTCGCACCCAAAAGATTTGAAATATCGGCTTTTGCTTTCGCGCTATGTCCGTGAAAAACAGCTTCCTGCGCTTGGGCTTTTGATTCATGACAAGCACGGACTCTGGCTCGATGCACGTGGAAATGCCCGCATCGAGGACAGAACGCCCCTCAAAACAAATCATTTGTTTATGCCTTCTGATATTACCAGTACGCTAACGGCGGTTTTGGTTTTACAAATGATCGAACAGGGAAAAATGAAAATTTCTGATCCAATTACGCTGTATCTTGATGGAAAATATTTGAAAAATATTAAAAATTCTGAAAGTATTACCATAAACCATTTGCTTTCGCACACTTCAGGGATTCCTAATTTTTTGGAAATCAAAAATTGGCTTCTCGATACGGCAAACGATTATGAAAGAGAATACAATCCTGAAAAAATATTGGATTATTTGCGACACGCCAAGCCAAGTTTTGCTCCTTCCGAAGGTTTCCAATATTCTGCTACGAATTACCTTTTGCTTTCGCTGATTCTCGATCAGAACGTTGAAAAGGGTCATGCGGCTTTGGTTGAAAACCAGATTTTCAAGAAAGCAGGAATGTCCCGAAGTTACTATAAAAGTGGTGAAAATTATCCAAATGTGAAAGGAGTGGTAAATTTTTACTGGGACAAACGCAATAACAAAGTTCTGGAAAATATAACCCAAGTGAATCTAAAGCAAATGTCCTATTTACAAGGGCATGACGGAGCTTTGACGACTCTGTACGATCTTTTTCTTTTTAGCAATGCCCTGCAAAAAAATACGCTTTTTCAAAGTCCGCTTCCTGCCAAAATCATGCAGGATTGGATTGGGACAAGCGACTCTACAGCCTACGGTGCAGGACTCGAACGCCGTCAGACCGTTCAGGGACAGGCTTTTGGGCATCGGGGCAAGGGTTTTGGGGCAACTACCTATTGGTATTATTTTCCTGATTCGAAAACAACGATTATTTTTACGACCAACATCGGCACACGCACTTCGGAATGGACAAACGAAGCCTTAGAGGAATTTTGGCAGGATTTATTAAAAGTGGTTTTTTAAAATTTTTTTTATTAATTTTACGCTTATTTGTGCCATGATGAATAGTCATAGTAAAACTCGCATTTCTGAAGGCTTTGTGGTCAGCGAAAATTCGCAAGAAATAACTATTTCGTATCGGTGGCTTAAAAACGATATAATTATTCATGTCCTCGTTTGTGTTTTCTGGAATTGTCTTTCGCCCGTATGGTATTCGTTAGGACTAACCATTTTGAACCTTTCAGACACTAATCCGTTTAGGATTATTTTTATCCTTTTACCAATATTGCTTTTTTTGATTGGTATTGGCTCAATCTATTATACGATAGCAAGTTTCCTAAATAAAACGACTATTACAGCTAACCGATACGGTTTAACGATTGATATTCAACCGATTCCATATTTTTTTGGGGCAACTCAACTCGACAAGAAAGATATTAAAAAATTCTACGTACTTGTGGAAAAAGTATCTACAAAAAGTGATTATTATTATACTTATTTTTTAACAGTAATAAATATAAAAAATATTTCTCAACAATTATTGCCTTTTGTAACCCTTGAAGAAGCCCAATATTTGGAAAATAAATTGAACAGTTATTATAAAATAGAAAATTTGCCTGTAGAGGGCGAATTCCCTAAAGCTAAATAAACTGTAGCATAGGCTTTAGCCTGTGCAGACACAGGCTAAAGCCTATGCTACAGAATAATCGATTCAATACACAAACCAAAACCATGATCACGACTGATATTTGTATTATAGGTGCAGGACCTGTTGGGCTTTTTGCCGTTTTCGAGGCGGGTTTGCTCAAAATGCGTTGCCATTTGATTGATGCCTTGCCGCGCATAGGCGGTCAGCTTACCGAAATTTATCCTCGCAAACCCATCTACGACATTCCTGGCTATCCTATGGTTTTGGCGCAAGACCTTGTGGACAGTTTGATGAAACAAATCGAACCTTTTAACCCTACTTTTACGCTTGGCGAAGGCGCAGAAAGGCTTGAAAAACAGGCTGATGGCTCTTTTATGGTTCGAACAGCCGAAGGCACAGAAGTAAGTTGTAAAGCCGTAGCGATTGCGGCGGGTTTGGGTTCGTTCGAGCCTCGCAAACCGAATATTCCCGATTTGGAAAAATTTGAAGGAAAAGGCGTAGCGTATAAAATTATTGATCCTGAAGTTTATAGGGGCAAAAAAGTAGTGTTGGCGGGCGGAGGCGACTCGGCTTTGGATTGGACTATTTTTTTGGCAGATATTGCCGAAGAACTTACTTTAGTGCATCGGGGAGATGATTTCAGAGGCGCTCCCGAATCGGGCGGGAAAGTGGTCGAGTTGGCTAAAGAAAACAAAATCAGGCTTTTGCTCAAATCAAACATTACGCAACTTACAGGAAATGAGAGGATCGAAAGCCTAACGGTTACAGATGTTGAGAATAATCAGACAGTTGTTCAGACCGATTATTTTATTCCTTTGTTTGGCATGACTCCAAAATTGGGGGCTTTGGCGAATTGGGGTTTTCAGATCGAACGCAATGCGATTGTGGTCAATACTTTGGATTATTCGACCAATATCGAGGGCGTGTATGCCATTGGTGATATTAATACGTACCCCAATAAATTGAAACTCATTTTATGCGGTTTCCACGAAGCGGCACTCATGGCACAGAGTGCTTTCCGTTTTGTCTATCCCAATAAAAAATTCTCCCTGAAATACACAACGGTTAATGGCATTGAGGCTTTTTAGGAAAAGCCTGAAATATTTATAGAAAATGGCTTCTAATTTTAAGGAAATACCTTTTCTATAAATATTTCGCCCCTACAGGGCTTTTTTTATTAGAAAATTATGGGTTATTTTTCCCAAAAAGCCTTTTATTTTTCCCAAAATGAGCATTTTGATCGTTTTTTTTCTAATTTTGGGAATACGTTTTGGAATCTACGCCCTTTTCCCTGAACCGAAAACAGACGAGGATTATTTATTGGAATTGATCAATCGAATCGAAAACGGTGAAGAATTGCCAAGTGGCGAATAGAAAGATTATTGCGATCTGATGGCGGTTTTGCGGGATTCGATTTCGCCGCCATGCGTTTGCGCTTTAGATGAGATAAATTGGGACAATCCGCCAAGAAATCCTGAAAAGTTGCCTGAAGGGTGGGAGGAGTTTTTTAAATCGAATAATCAAGGAAATAGGCGTTTTTTTCGGCACAAAGTTTATAGAAATATTCGAATTGACTTTGATGCTAAAGATAAAAACGGAAACGATAAACCGCATTGGCATAGAGAAAATTCGAATGAAAAGGATAAAAAACGGCAATATTTGGACAAAGACTGTAATCCGATCAAGCGAGGTTTGCCCGATTCACATATTTACATAAGAATCAAAAAATGAAAGAAACTGTAACAGATCATATTGTAGAGTTTTTTGAGTGGTATGTTTTATACGACATTTCCATGAACGGTTTGCAATTCGATTTTCAAAGCCAATCAATTATTTTGGTTATTAATGATTGTGATCGGGAGGGTGAGGATGTCGAATTGCGTTTGATATTCAAAAAGATTACAAAATACACTTTTGAATACCCTGTAGATCGCTTTTTTTATGAAATGAAAGCCATTTATAGAGTAAAATTGTTGCTTGCCCAAGAAAACTACTATGAATTGGAAGTATTGATTGATATGGAACGCATAGCTGACGGCGTAGAATTTACCGTTGGCAAAATGCTGATTGGCTTTGCAGATTTGGAGGTAATCGGGGGCTTGAGCCGAGAGGCGATGGAATATAAGTGGAAGAAGGAGGAGTAAGATTTTACGCTACTCCGCCTACCAACCTGCTACTTGCATACGTTCCCAAAAAGGGGGCTTGGGTTTGGCGAGAAAAGTGGGAACGAAACCAACGAAAAAAGCGTTCGGCGGCACGTACAAAATCCGCATCTTGAGAAATCCAAACGCCGTTTTCTTGACGATAAGCATAATAAAAAAGTCTTCCTTTTACCCAAAAACCATCTTTTTCGCAATGTGTAACCGTATATTCGATCAGGGGCAAGTGGATAGGTAATTGCTTACGATTTGCCAATACAAAATCAGTATCGACTTTCCGAACCAAATAACGAGTATTCGAAAGGCGCGTATCGGCTTTGAGTTGCACATTTTCGGCTTGGCGAATAGGAAAAGTAAATATTTGAAAATCAGTCTTTTGCAAATATTTCTCTATCTTTTCCAAATCTTGATTATCCAAATAAAAATTGAGTTGTCGAGCTTTCATGGTTTAACGGATTTTGGTTTTGGTTTTATAATCATAAAAATTAACGTGTTTTTGGGTTACATTTTCGATGTCTTCGATGGCTTCTTTTTCTCTTGCTACAGGCTCTCCGTTTTTATCAGTTCGTACTACCTGCGCCAAATAGACCAAATCCTCGGAAAAAGGATTTTCCGCACTATCTATCACACCTGCTACATCTAAAAACCGTTCTTTTTTCGTGCCTTTAGGCGTAGCAATCGGGTATTCCGTTTTCGCAATAATGGTTTTTCCTGTTTCCTGATCTACAGTTTCATGGATTTGTTCCATCAATTCCTTGACCATATTGGCGTGTTCTTCGCTTCCTTTTTTGCCATTCGAATTTGCCATAAAGCTTATTTTTTTGGTTTCACAAAGATACTAAACAGCACCGAATTTTAGACTTTTTTTCAGGTTTTTGCAAAAAATAATCGGTGCCGAAAATCGAGAGGCAATGGCGAAAAGGTATCAGGAAGTGGGGTAAAGGTTTTTATTTTATAGAAAACTTCAATTCTACTCTTTGATTTTTGTCCATTTCTTTGTGTTTCAGTTTTTCAAAACCGTAACCTTTGGTACTCATTTTCTCTTTTGGAATACCTTTACGATCTCGCAAATATCGCAAAACGGATTTAGCCCTACTTTCGGAAAGAAGTTGATTAACTTTAGGATCACTATTGAGGGCTTTAGCGGTATGCCCTTCTATTTCTATTTTAAAATTACTATACACAGTTTGAATTAATTTAACTTTTTCGGCAAGCTGATCAAGTGTATCTTCTGAATCTTTGGTAAGATTCCACTTATCAGTCTCGAAAAGCAAATTTTTTACTTCATAATTTTGGCTAAAAATAATAGAATCTCGTTTTTTAACATCTTGTTTTGAGAAAAACACAACCGTATCTTTCCTAAACTCTGCTTTAAAGTTTTTAGATTCTTTAATTACAATATCACTCACTTTAGGAATCGTTACACTTGTAAAAGGCGTTGCGATTTCTTTTTTTGCCAAAAGCGAACTATCTGAATTATTTTTTTCTTTCAAACGCAAAACGCCTGAGCCTTCCGTTCCTATCCAAACTTCATTAGTTTCTTTGTCTATTTCCAAAGAATAGGCGAATTTGCTTTTAAATTCAGGATCAGTTTTTTCGTCAAAAAAAACAGTTTTTTTGGTTTTAAAATCGTACTTCAACAAAATATTGGACAAAATCCAAAGATTGCCATCTTTGTCAAATTCCAAATCTCGTACATTTTCAAAACCTTTATTAACCTTTAATGATGTCCATTTTGTACCGTTCCCAAACCATACTTTATTATACCCTCCTACCCATACTTTTTCCTCAAATTCTTTTAAAACAAAAGTATTCGAATCCAAAACTAATTCGAAATACGGTTTTTCTTTTGTAGTAAAAACAAACGTAAAAAGTCCTTCTTCGGTAGCAATGAGTTTATTTTGTCCATTACCTACTATGCCATAAACGATTTTGGTGGGTAAATCATGGAATATTTTTTTAGTAGCCCTTCTTTTTTTATCCCTTTTTAAATCTGTTGAATAATTATTTGAAAAAGGATACGATTCTTTAATTAAAGTATCTTCTTTTGTAAAAAACGAGCCGTCTTTTTTCAAAATTTTGATTCCAGTATTTGTGGTAGCAACCCACATATATTTTTGATCAAAATGAACATCAGACACATTATACTGTTTCTGATCACCTCTAATACTGGTTATTTTCTTAGAACTTACCTCCATTATGTGACCTTGAGCAGTATATGCCCATAATTGATCTTCTTGGTTTTTTGTTAATTTTTCGAATGGATAATTTTGAATTTTTTCGGGTGGGTTAATTACGTTTAAACTATTACTTTTCAAATCATAAGCACAAAACGAAACCAAATCATGAATTACACGATTTGGTATAATAGTAAAGTATAGCGTTCCTTTGACCAATATCATACTCTTGACTTTTGTTCCTGTGTCGAGGGGCGCTATCAAAAGTCGTCTTACTTGTGAGAAAGCAGATGTTGAGGAAAATAAAAATAAAAATAAAAATAAAAATTTAAACATACATATACTATCTTGGAAATCCGAAATAATAAATTCGTTCGATTCGTTTCAAATTTACTTCATAGGACAAATAACAACGATACTTCCAATTGCGTCTTAATTTAGAATAATCAAAATCCAATATATGCTCTATACGCCCTTCATTATTTACTTTCATTGACGCATCATCGCTAATTAAGGTTTCCTCCTGATTTTCATCTGATATAGCCTCTAATCGAAGTCGATAAATAGGTGTTTCTACAGGAACAACTCCAATATTATAGGTTACTTTTGTTTTGATTATTCTTCGTGGATTAACCAAATATGAGTTATCCTCATTCAAAGTTAGCCAATCTCTTGTGGTATGCAGAATCCAACGTGGTTCAATTGTAGCACTTACTTTGAAAGTTTCTTTGATAAGTTGTTCTCTTAAATCTAATAGTGTTTCTATGAGCTGATTTTGTATGGATAAAGAGTTTTTTTGCAAATTTTCTAAGTCCTGTTTTTGGGCAAAAATAATGCTTGTATAAATCAAACTATCCTGTGAATTTTTGTGTGCGAAGTATTTTTTCTGCATCTCTAATTGCTTGACTAAATCTTTCTCTGCTTTGATGTTTTGTTCTAAAAGTCTGTTTAATTCACTATTTTTGGCTAATTGATTTGTTAACCAATTTATATACTTATCTTTAGCAACAAGTTTTTTTTCAAGTTCGCTATTTTTATTCTGCATTACAATGAGTGCTTCTTTGGCATCAGCGAGTTCTTTAGTTACTTTAGCCATAGTTTTACTTATTTCATCAATTTGTGCATAAACATTTAAGTTTAATGCAAAAGATAAAAAAGACAAAATGATGATTTTGTTAAAAAGATTCATAAAATTATTGTTGTTTAAAAGTGGTAAAAAACATAAAATTTTACGGTTTAATCCGCAAAATTTTTTCGTAATAAAATCCCTTATTTTTTTGAATTGCCATAATTTGAGAATTTAGATGGCGATTAAAAAGAGGTTCATTTGGCTTTTTTTGCTTTTCCAAATTTTTAATCTGTTCATCAAATTTTTTCAAACTATCGTAACAAGCAAGTAATTCAGAGTATGTTTTGCCCAAAGTATCTATTTGATGAACAAAATTAGTATCTGATTTTTCGATTTGTTTAGCTATTACATTCACTTTTTCAGTCTGTTTTTCGAGTTTTGAATCAACAGATTGAAAAGGCAAAGACATACTATCACTAATCCTAATTTTGACATACTCTTTAGGGCTAGGTAACTTTTTTCTACCTGTATCCAAAAATAGGGTAGAATTTTCATTGGATTCAGGTGCGGGAGAATTTGTGTATAGCAGGATTACACATATAAAAATCAGTATACCTGCTATAGCACCAAATATAAAAACCTGTGGTTTAGTCATATTTAGGGTATTTGTTGTTGAAATTCTTGATAGTAGTTTTTCAAGTTACCCTCACAATTACTCACTTCTTTTTTCAAAGAATCACATTCACTTATACTGATGTTATCTTTGTTTTTAAGCGCTAAATTTAGCCTCTGTACCCAATGTAGGTGCATAGTATAAGCCGCCTCCGCTTTAATGTAAGTAGCTGAGTTTTTATCAACAGTTCCTAATTTATTTTTTAGGTTGTCATTGTTTTGTTGGTGAGTTTCCGCTAAAGAATTATATTGCGTAAAATCGCAATCCCCAATAATCGGGCGAGTAAAGAAAAATACAATAAGGGCAATACCACAAAAAACACCCGACATAACCATGCGTCTAAATGCGTCATTTTCTTTTCTTTCGTGTTCCTGTTCTAATATTTCAGTAATATGCTCTTTCCAAGATTCGCCATATTTTTGAAAAGCGTCAAGAGCTTCTTTAGAAACCTCAAAATCTTCAGGCTTGAGGTCTTTCTTTTTTTCTTTTTCTTTAAGAAAATCAATAACTTTGCTGCTGATTGGTGGAGTTTCTTTTCTAACCATAAGCCAAGTAGCAAGAGTAACAAGAAAAAGCACAGCACCTATTACAGTTGCTCCACCCGAAATAACAGGTATAAACTCAATAAATTTGGAAATCATGATCGGCAATTGTTAAATTTTTAAACTTCCCAAAAATAATTCCTTTTTCCTTTGCATATTTATTCTTAAAAAACTATTTTTGTCTTATTAATCACTAATCAATCTTTTAAAGACAATTAAACATGGAAGAAATGAATTTGACGCAAAAAATTGGCAATAAACTGCGCCTGTTGCGTACCGAAAAAGGACTAAGACAAGAAGATATGGCGGAAAAATTGAGTTTGTCGGTATCGGCGTATGCCAAATTGGAAAGAGGAGAAACAGATATTACTTTATCGAGAATAGAACAAATAGCAGAGTTTTACGGATTGAAAGCCTTAGAAATGATTAATATGGAGAAAAAATCGGATTTTGCTTTTAATAATACCAATCAAAGTACATTTTATCAAGGTTCTTTTGCCACTGTTCCCAATATTTTAGAAGAAATTAGTTTGCTTAAAAATCATACCGCTACCTTAGATTCCGCCTTGAATCGGGCTTTGTTACGCATCGATGCCCTCGAAAAGAAACAGAAAAAAGAAAAAGAGTAGTTTTTTGGCAGATAACAATAAAAAAGGGTTTCGCAAATTATTTGCGAAACCCTTTTTTATTAATTCGAGTCTTCCTCTCTCTTGTCGTAACGTTTGCGTTCGTTTTCGTCAAGGTATATTTTCCTCATACGAATACTTTTGGGTGTTACCTCCAAATATTCGTCTTTTTGGATATATTCCATAGCTTCTTCCAATGAAAACTGCTTTTTAGGAGCAATTTTTACGGCATCGTCCGTACCCGAAGCCCGAATATTGGTCAGTTTTTTACCTTGTTGCACATTTACGATCAGGTCGTTCGAACGGTTATGTTCGCCAATTACCTGTCCCATGTACAGTTCTTCGCCCGGATCGACAAAGAATGTGCCTCGGTCCTGCAATTTATCAATCGAGTAGGCTGTCCCTGGTCCCAAATCCTTAGAGATCAAAGAACCATTGATGCGTCCTGAAATTGTGCCTTTGTACGGTTCATAACCTTTATAACGGTGATTCATAACCGCTTCGCCGCCCGTAGCCGTTAGGATCAGGTTTCTCAAACCGATCAAACCACGCGCAGGAATGGCAAATTCCAAATGTTGCAAATCGCCTTTTGGCTCCATAATGAGCAATTCGCCTTTGCGTTGGGTAGCCAATTCGATTACTTTACCTGCTACGGTTTCAGGCACATCAACCACCATAGTTTCGATAGGTTCATAACGTTGTCCGTCAATTTCCTTGAAAACAACTTGTGGTTGCCCAACTTGCAATTCATAACCTTCTCTACGCATAGTTTCGATCAAAACCGACAAGTGCAGGATTCCACGTCCATAGACCAGAAATTTGTCTTCCGAATCGGTTTCGACAATGCGCAAAGCCAAGTTTTTTTCCAATTCTTTCGTAAGCCGATCTCGCAGGTGGCGTGAGGTTACAAATTTGCCTTCTTTTCCAAAAAATGGTGAGGTATTGATAGTAAAAAGCATATTGATGGTAGGTTCATCAACGGCAATACGAGGTAGCGGTTCTGGATTTTCAGGATCGCCAATGGTATCCCCAATATCAAAATCCTCCAAACCCATCAAGGCACAAATATCACCTGCCATGACCGTACTTACTTTGAGTTTTCCCAAGCCTTCGAACAGGTATAACTCCTTGATTTTGACTTTTTTAACTGTACCGTCCTTTTTGCAAAGCCCAATCATTTTGCCTTCTTCGAGCTTTCCACGATACACACGACCGATGGCGATTCTACCCACAAAATTGGAATAATCCAAAGACGAAATTTGCATTTGGGGCAAACCTTCGGGTTGTGGAGCAGGTGGAATGACCTCAAGAATCGTGTCAAGCAAAGGAATAATGCTATCTGTAGGGGTTTTCCAATCGTGTCCCATCCAGCCCTGTTTGCTCGAACCATACACCGTTACAAAGTCTAATTGATCTTCAGTAGCGTTTAGGTTGAACATGAGATCAAAAACAGATTCATGCACTTCGTCAGGTCGGCAGTTTGGTTTATCAACTTTATTGATAACTACTATAGGTTTCAAACCCAAGCCCAAAGCCTTACCCAGTACGAATCGAGTTTGGGGCATTGGACCCTCAAAAGCATCGACCAGAAGAAGTACGCCATCAGCCATTTTCAAAACCCTCTCCACTTCGCCACCAAAATCAGCGTGACCTGGAGTGTCTATAATGTTGATTTTGATACCTTTATAATTGACCGAAACATTTTTGGCAACAATCGTTATACCTCGTTCGCGTTCGAGATCGTTATTGTCGAGGATTAGGTCGACTGTTTGCGATTGTTGATGTTCTTTGATCGTATTACACGCATAAATGATTTTATCAACGAGAGTAGTTTTGCCGTGATCGACGTGAGCAATGATGGCTATATTTCGGATACCATTCATGAATTTCTTTTTTATAAAATATTGATTAACAATGTATTACAAACCATATTGGTTTTTTGAAAGGCAAAGGTACTAATATGCTTCTAATTTTATGTGCAAGCCTTCGAAAAAATACGAAATAATATTTTCTGAAAGTAACATATTTGTGTAAATTTGAAACTACAAAAACGTTCATTGGTCGAAAAAATAAAACAATCCATTCAAATCATTTTGTTTTACTAAAAAAAATTATAATCTTTGTATTATATTACATTCGAAAAATAGCGTGTTTTGGGAGTGAAATACGTTAAAAAGTTAAAAACTAAAAAAAATAACAGGTATTTAAACTAAAAATGAGAAAAATTAGTATAAAAATTGTAGCTAAACCTTTTGTATTCATGTACGTATTCATTTTCTTGCTATCAGTTTTTGGCTCTACCTAATTTTCCTAAAGAATTTCTAAATATTACATAATTTTTCAGAAAATTATTTCGCACTTTTACACAAAACAACTTTTGATTTTTCGATCTTCTAAACACAAAATCAAATGAAAAGAATTATTCTTTTTTTCATATTTTTAGGTAGTATATACCTTTCCAATGGGGCTTTTGCTCAAACACCAGATAAAGGGGATGCCCTGCAAAACTATGTAGAAGCGGAGAATTTGCGCAAAAAACGCCAATGGCTGCCCGCTATAGAGGCATATAACAATGCCCTAAAAAAAGCAGACCCTAATAATAACATACAATATCAATATTATTTTGGTTTGGCCAATTGCTATTATGGTCTCAAAAAAGTAGATGAGTGCTTGGCGGCTTTGGACAATGTGATCAAAAACAATGAAAAATTTGTCCCCGCGTATCTTCTCAAAGCGCGTGTTCACAAAATCCAAAAACTCACTGATAAGGTTGATGAGGACTACGATTTGGCTTTTAAGTATGAAACCGATCCAACCAAAAAGATCGACTACAAAATTAGGGTTATGCAACACCAAGCCAAAGCAGGTCGTCTTGATGTGGCTTTCCAAAAAATTCAAGAAGCCAAAGCTGTAGAGCCGCAGAATCCTAACGTAAATTATTTTTTCGCCAGATTGGCAAACCAATTAGGCAAATTTCAGGAAGCTAAGCAAGCCTTAAACTCAATAGAAGGCGAGTTTAGTAAGTTGGAACCCAAAGATGCGGCAAAGTATTATTTTCAACTTGGAGTATCGCAGTTCGAACTCAAAGAGTACAAAGAGGCGAACAAATCCTTTGAAAAAGCAAATCACCCGCCTTTTATTACGCAGATTAAAAAATATCGTCCCGACTATTTCTGTTCGATAGCCATGAGTTATATGAAAATTCATGAAAACGAAACGGCGATGGAATACGTGAATCGGGCTTTGCAAATCCAAGAAAGTTTTGCTCAAGCACACGTAATGGCAGGACAGTTAGCCAAAAGAGGCAAACCTTCGGACGAAATTCAACATTTGCAAAACGCAGTAAGCCACGAAACAGATTTTCCTAAAAAAGTGGTTTTATTTGATAAAATATCTGCTTTGCAATTACAATCGGGTGATTATCAGGCTTGTTTGAATACAGTAAATGAGTCTTTAAAAATCAAAAATGACGATCCTGATGCTTGGTGGCTTAAAACTTTAGCTCTTTACAAACAAGGCAACAACGAGGAATGTATCAAAATCGTGGAAGATTTGCTCAAACGTACTGCTAAAAAAGAAACTCAAGCCGATTTGCAATTTCTGGCGGGCATGGCTTCCAAAAAAATTAGCAAATGGGATAGAGCCAAAGCTGGTTTTTATAGAGCTTTGCAAAGTTCTCACCGTAGCGCTTCTGAAATAGAGATGACTGAAGTGGAAAGAACGGTTGGTCAAGAAAAAAAGAAATAAATTTTGGATTTCGTAATAAAAAAATCTGGACGTTTTCTACAGTTGGTTATGAATACAATAAAGGGCTTGCGATTCTATGAACTGTTTGTTTGTCTTTGTTTACATACTTTAATAACAGCACAAACAAATGCTCAGGAGAATGGTAAGCCTTTTATTCATAACTATACCGTTGCTGATTACTCCGCCTCTACTCAAAATTGGGCAGTTGTGCAGGACAAACGCGGCATTATGTATATTGGTAATAATGATGGCGTTCTGGAGTATGACGGTAGCCAATGGCGTTTGATTAGTGTGAAATACAAAACCGTTCGTTCATTAGCCCTTAGTCCCGAAGGTACTATATTTGTTGGGGCTGAACAGGGCGAGTTCGGCTATTTGCGTCCTGATACGCTGGGCAATCTCAAGTATATTTCACTTTCCGAACGCATTAATCCTCAATACCAAATTTCTTCAGAAGTTTGGAAAACCTACGTAACTCCTCAAGGTGTTTATTTTCAAAGTAATAAATTAATTGTTCGCTGGGACGGAAAAAATTTTTCTTATTGGCTTCCCAATCGAATCGCTGATTCTTCCCTTGAAAGCGATTTTCATTTTAGTTTTTGGGTAAATGATCGCTTGTTTGTTCGGCAAGATCAAGTTGGTTTATTGCAATTACAGAAAGACTCGCTAAAACTAATCCCTCAAGGCGAACTTTTTGCTCATGTCAAAATCTATACGATTTTACCCTACAGTTCTGATCAGGTTTTGATAGGAACTGAAAATAAAGGCTTTTTTCTTTACACGCTATCCACAGGCGAACTTCAGGATTTTGCTACCGAAATAGACCCTTTATGGTCGCTTGGTTCTTTGTATTTTGCTACGACTATCAAGAATCAAGATTCTACCTATTATTTATTGGCTACTTTGGGAAATGGTGCCTTCGTAATTGATAAAAATGGTAAAATTTTACAGTCTTTCAATAAAAACACTTCACTTTTTGACGATCAGGTGTATTCTGCTTTTCAAGATGATCAGCAATCCGTTTGGTTGGCTTTGCAAGGTTCGATCTCAAGGGTAGAGCTTTTTTCTCCTTTGCGAAAATGGGATCAAGATTTGGGCATACGCGGTACAGTGCAAGCCGTTTTGCGCTACAAAGGAACGCTTTATGCCGCTACCAGTTTGGGGGTTTTTTATATGAAAAATCAAAAATTTGAACAAATTCCAAACCTAAAAGAAGCCCGAAGCCTAAAACTGCATGCCCAAAATGGTAAAGATTCGGTTCTGCTGGTGGGGACAAAGCAAGGTATTTTTGAAATATTACACGAAACTGGCAATAGCCCAAATGTTCATCAAATAAGCACTTTCCCTACTTATTGTCTTTACCAATCTCTCCGCAATCCCGAAGTTCTTTTTGTGGGTTTGCAAGATGGCGGTATGGGAATTTTGCATCATGAAAACGAAAGATGGACACGCATTGGACAATTGAACGAAAAAAACGGCATTGAATTGCCAATTTATAGCATTATTGAGGATTCGGAAGGTCGGATTTGGGCGTGTTCGGAAATGTATATTTATCAAATCCGTTTTAAACCCAATAATTTGTTACTAACAGATGAAATTACCAATATTAGTGTAGAATCTACCAATATTCAGGCTTACGCTTTTCAAAATCGTTCGCTTTTTACGGTCAAGAAAGGACTTTCATTTTTTGATAGCAAGCAAAATAATTTTGTTCCCGATCCCATTATTAGCCAAATTTTTGGCAAAAATATTCCCCGTGTTTCTAAGTTTGTAGAAGATGAAAGTGGCAATATTTGGATAAATTTTTATGATGATAAGAAAGGTTGGATCGAGTTGGCACGAAAAGAAAAAAACCAATACGTTCGCGATTCGGTACTCATGAAACGCCTTGCACTTTCTACAGTTTATTCCTTATATCCTGATACACAACGTATTACGTGGATCGGGGCGATTGATGGATTGTATCGATATGACGACAAAATGCGAACAAATGTCAATCGTAATTACCAAGCTTTTGTGCGGCGAGTGGCTACGGCTTCGGATTCTACGATTTTTAATGGGGCTTTTTTACAAAAATCCGATTCGAGCCGTTTAGGAATTGCCCATTGGGTTACGAACCAACAACCTGCTAACTTTAAGATTGTACTGCCTTACGAAAACAATTCACTTACTTTTTATTATGCCTCCGCAAGTTATGACAATGAAGCGGGAAACCAATACAGTTATTATTTAGAAAATTATGAAACTTCATGGTCGGGCTGGTCTAAAGTGAATAAAAAAGAATATACGAACCTCCCACATGGTACTTATACCTTTAAGGTGCGTGCCAAAAATATTCATGATCACATAAGTGAAGAAGCGAGTTTTACTTTTTCGGTTTTGCCACCTTGGTATCGGACTGTTTGGGCGTACATTTTATATTTTGTTTTGGCAGTAAGTTTTATATGGCTGATGATTTGGCTCAATACCAAACGCCTACGCAAACAAAATGAAATCTTGGAACAAATTGTAAAAGATCGGACTTCGGAAATTAGTAAAAAAAGTAAGGAGTTAGAAAAACAAAAAGAGGAGATTTCTGTTCAAAAAGACCTTTTGGAAGATAAAAATAAGGTTTTGGCAGAACAACAAGAGAAAATTGCTCAATCGTACAAAAACATTAAATTGCTTAGCGAAATAGGACAACAGGTTACGGCTACGCTTTCTTTGGATAATATTCGAAAGGCAGTTTATGAAAATATTAATGCTTTAATGGATACGGACGCTTTTGGAATTGGTATTTATGACGAAAAAAACATGGTCATTAATTTCGAGCAGTTCGTTGATCGAGGCAAAACGCACAATGATCTGGGAATTTCGATAGCAGATGAAACGCAAATGGCGGCTTGGTGCTTGTATAATCGAAGTGATTTGGTCATTGGTGATTTTTTGAACGAGTATAAAAAATACGTTCCACTTGCTCCTTTGCCCAATTTACGAGAAGGCTTTTTACAATCTTTGATTTTTCTTCCGCTTTTCACACAGGTAAAAGTCATGGGCGTTTTGACGGTACAAAGCCTTAACAAATACGCTTATACAGATTACGAAGTTGATCTTTTGCGAAACATGGCGGTTTATATAGCCATTGCTCTTGAAAATGCGGAAACTTATGAAGAAATAACCCGCAAAAACCTCATTATTGAGGAGAAAAATAAAAAAATCAGTGAAACTACCCAAAACATTTTGGACAGTATTACCTATGCAAGCCGTATCCAAAATGCCATGCTCCCGCAGGTCGAACGCATGAAAGCGGCTTTTCAAGAACTTTTTGTACTTTTCCGCCCGCGTGATGTCGTCAGTGGTGATTTTTATTGGTTTGCCGAAGTGATTACGCCTGAAGGCAAAACGAAAAAAATTATTTCTGCGATTGACTGCACAGGACATGGAGTACCTGGGGCTTTTATGTCCCTGATTGGCAATGATTTGATCAATGAAATTATCATTCAACGTTCGATCAGTCAATCGAATCTGATTCTCAATGAGTTGCACCGAGGCGTGGTCAAAGCCCTCAAACAAGACGAAACGTATAACCGTGATGGTATGGATTTGGCGCTTTGCGTGATTGATAATGAGAGCCAAACCCTTGAGTTTGCGGGGGCAAATAATCCGCTTATTTATATCCAAAAAGGCGAAATGCAGGAAATAAAAGCCGACCGATTCCCGATAGGTTTGATGAGAGCCGAAAATACCGTTCGTAATTTTGCGACAAGCACGATTAGCTACGACTCCGAAACTTACTGTTATATTTTTTCCGATGGTTTTCCCGATCAGTTTGGTGGAAAAGAAGGGCGAAAACTTATGAAAAAACGCTTAAAAACCCTTCTGATGGAGATTTATCGCCTCCCTTTTGCCGAACAAAAAAGCATTCTTGAAAACGAACTAAACGTATGGATGAACAATGTTGATCCATATACCAATCACCCTTACAAACAAACAGACGATATTTTGTTGATTGGTTTTAAAATCTAAAAATAATTTTAAGCAAACTGTCTTAAATCTTATTTTTCGCAAGCCTCGGGTGGCAGAACTCTCAGGGCTTCTTCCTGTCCAAAAAAACGATCTTGGTAAGACCAAAATTCCGAACAAGTGATTTTATCTTTCAAAAATTCCAATAAAAATTGTTTGTGCAAAAGTTCAGGGACAACTTCCATCAAACTTTTTGATTTTGCCACAACCGTATTTTTTAATTTTGTGGAAAAAAAAGCATAATTACTTTCCAAAATATCTTTTACCAAAAACGGATTTTGCGTGTAAAAATCATTTTCTAACATTCTCAAAAGGCTTTTTTCCATTCGGCTTTCGTCTTTCAAAAACCGTAAAATTTCATAACTTCTATCCAAATACGAAATTTCTTGTTTTTCCAAACCTCGATTTGCCTGTTCCTGAAGTCTTTTTTCTAAATCTTTGGGCAAAGGCTTATTTTTGTCCTTTAAGCGTTCGATCAAATAGGAATGAGCATAAGTTTCGGCAGTCCAGCGTTCGAGCATAATCGGATCAATCTGTGTAAAAACTTCATTATCAGACAGATACAAAACCATTTGAGAGGCTTCCAAGTTGTATTCCTTGCTCTCAATGCTTCGAATCGTGCGTTTGATAATGCCTTCTTTCCATTCCGCATTTTTAGCCAATTTTTCGGTTCGTTCTCTCCCAAAAAGTTGAACGGCAAAGGAATTTTGAGGAAAAAAAGAAACCAAATACAAATCGTAAAAATTGCCAATCGGCTGTTCGCTAAGGCTTTGTTGCAACAGTTTCGCGTCTTCCGAATCAAACACTATATTACCTCTGATCATCTGGACTGCTACCGAATCGGCGGGAGGAATTCTTGTCCAAAAATTCGTTTCGAGTTTCAGCGAATCGGGTGGAAAGGGAGTATAAGAAAAAGGCGTTCCTGCGGGCAAAAGGTGATACAATTTATTCATTTTTTGTTTATAAAGCACCACAAAATGCCTTTTTTCAGGTGAAAAACGCACTTCACACATAGGTAAATAGGTTTTCAAATCTATACTTTCGCCTGTAGGCAAGGTCAAAATATTGATCGCAGGAGGACGTTTGGGGAACTTAAGATCGAACCCAACCCAATAATGATTCCCTTCGGTACAGCGCAAGTTCCAATTTACTGTAGCCGTTTTTGTGCGAATGTGTTTGGCGGTCATCTCGAACTGTACCTCATCTACAGTTCTTGTTTCACTTTCTGTTTCCAAAGTTCGGTCGTGAGAACAGGTGCAACCGCGCTCGCAACTGATTGCTAAAAGCAAAAGCCAATAAGGTTTTAGTAATTTTTGTATCATAAATTGTATTATTTTGGTATCAAATATCGCTTCAAACATTCCTCAAAAGGCGTTTGGAGGCTTAAAACCCGAAAATCCATGTCCCATCGATTTTCCAATTCGGTTTGCCATTTCTTTTGTTCCAAAAGGTAATTTTCTTTCGCCATTTGGCTGTCCAAACGCACTTTTTCACCTGTTTCCCAGTCTTCCAGCACTACTCCGTTTCCAAAATCACATTCAATTTCATTTTTTCCTAAAATTTGCCAAAAATGCAATTCTTTTCGCGGGTGGGAAAGCAAATTTAATAAATTTTCGAGTTCTTGATTTTGAGCATAGCCGTCCGTAAGCAAAATATTAATTTCATGTGTGCCGTATTGCGATCTTTGTATTTGGTTTTCGAGCAAAAAAGGCATTTTTCCTTGTGGTTCTATTTTTTCTAAAACTTCGATCAAACGGTTAAAATCGGAAAGTTTTTTGCCAAAAGGAAAACTAATAACTTGCTCATTATGAAGGATTTGAACAGAAAAAATGTCCTTCTGAACCAGCGCCAAATATGCCAAACAAGCGGCTAATTTGCGGGCATAATCGAATTTTTGCCAAACGCCATCTTGGTGTCGCATGGAAGCCGTAGCATCGAGCCAAATTTGGATTGCCGTAGCGGTTTGGGTTTCAGACTGGCGAATGTGCAGTCGGTCGGTGCGAGCAAAAAGTTTCCAATCCAAGTGCCGTAGGTCATCACCCGATTGGTAAGTTCTGTATTGGCTAAATTCGATTTCCGATCCGTTGCGCTTACTCCTTTGTACCCCTGTCCAAACGTTACGGACAATTTTGCGAGCCAACAAGTTCAGATCGACCACCGAAGCCAAAAAATGGGGTTCAAGAAAAGACATAAAATAAAAAATGCTAATTTGGGAATTGCCCCAATTTAGCATTTTTTGTTTTAAAAAATAAAATTTTTGGTAAAATCTACTTACAACCGAATCCCGATCAAGAGGATATCATCACGCTGTTCTGCCTTGCCTTGATGTTTGTCAAGCGTTTTCTCAAAAATTTCTTTTTGTTCGAGCATACTTTTGTGAGCAATATCCGACACCAAGGCTTTAAACCGTTCAGTCCCCAAACGTTCTTGTGATTCGCTATTTTGGTCAATAAAACCGTCCGAACACAAATAAATGGCATCTCCTTTATCCAAAATGAGTTCCTGCGAACTGAAAGTTTGGCGTTTGTTGATCTTGCCTCCCCCTACGGATTTGGGCGCACCTTTTAAGATATCGACTCTTTTTTCAGGCATTTCCGCATAATAAAGTGGTCTTTTTGCTCCTGCAAAAGTAATTTTTGTTTTTTGGTGATCGTCTATTTTTTCTAACAAACAAAGACAAACGTCCATGCCGTCATCATTGATTCGTTGCTCTTGTTTGAGGGCGGTTCGAACGCCCACATCAAGCTGGCGAAGAATTTCGTCAGGTTGGATAATATCTTTTTGATTGACAATTTCATTCAATAAAGTATTGCCGATCATGCTCATAAATGCCCCTGAAACGCCATGTCCTGTGCAGTCCAAGACCGAAACAATCATCTTTTCGCCTGTTTCATGAATATTTGAAAACCAATAAAAATCACCCGAAACAATGTCTTTGGAACGATAGGTAACAAAAAAGTCGTTCAAATGCGTTTTCATCATTTCACCCGCAGGTAAGATCGCCGTTTGGATCGTCAAGGCGTAGCGAATGCTGTCGGTGATTTTTTGGTTTTGCTGCG
Source organism: Cytophagales bacterium (assembly GCA_013297565.1). Taxonomy (GTDB): domain Bacteria; phylum Bacteroidota; class Bacteroidia; order Cytophagales; family Thermoflexibacteraceae; genus JAAFHK01. The sequence goes on along the minus strand of JAAFHK010000002.1, from coordinate 6,812 downwards.
AAATTTCTCCGTTCAACTGTTGCAACTCTTGAGATTGTGCCTGCATCTTGATATTTTGCTCTCGAACCTGCACTACTTTTTCGAGGAGTTCCGCAGAGGTGTGTTCGAGTTGTTCGTTCATATTTTGGAGATCGTTGCGTTGTTTGCGGATTCGTTTGGCTACTTGGATCGCACCAAACGCCAGGAGTGCCAAAAGTAACACAATTACGCCCCCGATCAATAAATCTCTTTGAAATTCAGCTTCAATGGCGGCTTTTTCCTTTTCGGCTTGTTTGAGTTTTTCTTGCTCCAAAACCAATAGGGAATCTTTCTGATAAACGCTGTATTTGATGTTCTGAATGGTTGCTTTGGTTTTTTCTAAGGCTTCTTCGTTTTCGGTTGCCATATTGATAAAGATCAATTCGAGATGTTCGAGGTATTTTTGCAGACCTTCCCGCTTGATCGAATCCATATTTTCCGTTTTGATTTGCTTCGCTAACTGTTCGACCTTGTTGCTAACAGCCCTCATGTTGTTGAATTTAATATCAACAATCAAATTGTCGAATTGGCTTTGGTAATCTTCCAAACTTCCTTTGATAATATTTTTGGATACTCCAGCCGAATCACTGGCATTTTTTCCGTCATTTTGGCGTTCTATAAATATTTCGATATAGTTTTCAGCCGCTTTTTCTGCCGAAAGCACTTGCGGATCGGTTATGAGCAAAGGATCGTTGGGATTGTTTGGGGCTTTGATTTCGAGTTTCAATTCTTTTTCGAGAGTGGTCGTTTTTCCATCATAAAATACTTTGACACCTTTGATTGGGCGGCGGTTTTCGATTTTGGTAGGTTTATAAACGTATAATTTTTGACCTGTCAAACGCCTGACGGCTACATAATTTTTATTTCCTGAAGCGCTGTACGAAAAATCTTCAGCCGTAATTTCGTAACCATCTACAGCAAATTTGGTGTTTGGCGTAATTCTGACCGTATAAGGGAGTTTGATAATAAAATTGCCTTCTTTGTTGGTATAAACCGCAGAAACCCCTGAACCTACCACTTCCACACGCACCTCTTGGATTGGGCGCAGGCGCTCGTCCGTAACCTGCCCTTCCAAAAGCAAGATCGGGGGTTGCATGACTATTTGGACTTCGCCTTGGTCAAAAAGCCAAAAACGGAATTTATAGCCTTGCTTGATAGCCGCCACATTGGTAGGTTTGTTCGCAAAACCGCCCTGTGGGTGCGTAAAACGCCCATGAATATCAGTAACTACCGAAAAATCGTCAATCGTTACTTTTACATTGTCTATGCCTCGCCCTTCGTCATCAATGACGATTCCTGTTCCTTTTGTATTTTTTTGAGCAAAAAGAGAAAGGCAACATAAGAGAGAAAAAAAGAGCAAAAAGAGCTTCTTCATCTATGGAAATTTTTGGACTCATTTCGATTCAAACAAAAACACTTACAGGCTTTGAACGCTGTAGCACGAAAGTTAATACAAAAAGAGTGCAAAAAGCAACGGAAAGAGATCAAAATTAGTTTGAAACCTGAATTTCATGTTATTTTGTAGGAATAATTTTTTACACAAGCAGTAAAAATAGAAAAACGGTCTCAATTCGTAACAAGCAAATTCTTTTATACACTAAACACCTCTTTCCCTTTTTTCCAAACTTTCGAGGGGCGGATACTGCCTTGATAATACAATATTTCTCTATAATCGGTAAGTGGAAAAGCCACCAAATCGGCATATTTGTCCTCGCCGATCACGCCCCTGTCGTTCATTCCCAAAGCATGGGCGGCGCGGAAAGTGATAGCGGCTAAAGTTTCAGCGTTGGTAAGTTTTTGATAGACACCCAATAAAGCGGCTTGGGTGAGCAGATCGCCCATAGGGGCAGAACCCGGATTCCAATCACTGGCAATGGCAAGATTTGCACCCACATCGAGAAGCTGGCGCGCAGGGGCAAAGTCAATTCCCAAGCCCAAAGATGCCCCTGGAAGAACCATCGCAACGGTATTACTTTTTGCCAAAAGTTTGATTTCTGTTTCTGTGCTTGCTTCCAAATGGTCGGCGCTGCGCGCACCCAGCTCGACCGCCAAACGGCTTCCTCCTGTACTAAACTGATCAGCATGAATTGTCAGGTCAAAACCCATTTCTTGGGCATTTTGCAAAAAAGGGCGAGCCAATTCGACCGAAAAAGCATTTTTATCTACAAAAATATCCACGCGATTTGTCCAATGTTCGGCTTTGAGGACAGGTAAGATTTCATGAATAATGAAAGTTAAATACTCCGAAGAATCAGTAAATTCTTTGGGACAAATATGTGCCGAAAGACAAGTAGGTACAAGTTCGAGGGCATCGTGCTGGGCAACTTCCCGAATCGCCTTGAGCATTTTTAGTTCGTTGGGCAAGTCGAGTCCGTAGCCTGTTTTTACTTCGCAGGTCGTAACTCCCCTGCTCAAAACTTGGTGAGCACGCAAGCTAAGCGATTCGACCAGTTCTTTTTGGCTTGCTTGGCGTGTTTTCAAGACCGAATCATGGATTCCTCCGCCTGCTTGCAATATTTCCTCATAACTTGCCCCCGCAATCCGCAGAGCATAATCCCTTGATCGGTTTCCACCAAAACAAAGATGCGTGTGTGCATCAACAAATGCAGGCAAAAGCACCGCAGGGTGATTGAGGCGTTGAAATTCGTAGCCGTTCCGCAGGGCTTCGGTTTCGAGTAGGGCATAATAGCCCACTTTGAGGATTTTTCCGTTTCCCACAATCACACCGCCCGTATTGACAACTTCGAGTTGTTGGTCGCGCAAAGCGCCTTTTAGAGGCAAATTTGCCAAAGTCAGGATTTGGTTAAAGGGTCCGATCAAGGTTTTATTAGGCATATTGTTCTCAAATAGTGGGCGCTATAATAAAGAAAAACCTCCGCAAATGTTTCATTTTTTTTGACATATTCTCATATTTTTAAATAACTTTGAGGTTGAAAGACCGTGTAATGCGTATGCTTTTTGGGCAGATTTTTCTTTTTTTTACAAAAAATAACTTCACTATGGGAGATTTAAGAGTTCGCTTAGCCAAAACAGAAACCGATCTAAATACTTTTACCAAACACCTGCTCACCGATGTTCAGGCGCTCAATCGTATGCTTATAGACGGTTGGTTCGAAACCGATGAAATTCACATTGGGGCGGAGCAGGAAATGTGTTTGGTAGATGCACACGGCAAACCTTCACCTACGAATTTGCAGATTTTGGAAAAACTCAATAATCCGAGTTTTACCACCGAATTGGCAAGGTTCAATATCGAAGCCAATCTCGATCCTTTGCCTTTCAAGGGAAATTGTTTGTCCCAAATGGAAGAAAATATCTGTCGAATGGTTGATGATTTGCGCCGAACAGCCAAAGAAATCGATGTTTATCCAATTCTAACGGGCATTTTGCCTACAATCCGCAAATCCGATATTACCATCGAGAATCTTACACCCGTACCACGCTATTTTTCGCTGATCGAAGCCATTAATACTTTGCGCGGTGAATATTATGAAGTACGTTTGGAAGGACAAGACGAACTGAACGTAAAGGTCGATTCGGCTTTGATAGAGGCTTGTAATACGAGTTTTCAGGTACATTTGCAGATCAAACCCGAAGAATTTGTTTCAAAATATAATATTGCTCAAGCTATTGCCGCCCCTGTGATGGCGCTTGGGACTAATTCGCCTTTGCTTTTTGGGAAACGCCTTTGGAATGAAACCCGAATTGCACTTTTCCGCCAGTCGATTGATACGCGCTTTGCTTCAGAGCATTTGCGGGAACGCAGTCCGCGGGTAACTTTTGGGAGCAAATGGCTAAGTGGTTCAATTACAGACCTTTACAAAGAAGATATTGTTCGCTTTAGCGTCATGTTTATGGCAGATATTGACGAAGATGTTTTTGATAATATTGCCAAAGGTATTACTCCGCGTTTGCGTGCTTTGAATATTCATAATTCTACGGTGTATCGTTGGAACAGACCTTGTTATGGAATCAGTCCGAATGGAAAACCGCATTTACGCATTGAAAACAGGGTTTTGCCAGCAGGACCCAGCGTGGTTGATGAAGTGGCTAATTCCGCTTTTTGGTTTGGTTTGATGAACGGTTTGGAAACCGAATATAAAGATATTACGAAAGTAATGGATTTTGATGATGCCAAATCGAACTTCTTTATTGCGGCGCGCGCAGGTCTTGGGGCGAAATATGTTTGGACAAACGGCAAGAAAATCAACGATACTGAATTGATTCGCAAGGAGCTGATCCCACTGGCTATTGAGGGTTTGAAGCGTGCCAATATTGATAAGGCGGATATTGATAAATACATACGAATCATAGAAGAACGCAACGAAAGCGGCAATACGGGTTCTCGCTGGATTTTAAATTCTCACTCAAGCCTGATCAAACAAACCACGCGCGATGAGGTAAATATCGCCATAACTTCAGCTATTATGAACAATCAAGAAAAAAATATTCCTGTCAATGAATGGGATTTGGCATCGATCCATGACATTGCCGATTACGGTTTGGATTCGCTGTTGGTGGAGGAATTTATGACTACCGACCTTTTTACGGTCAAAAAATCTGACATTCCAGAACTAAGTGCCGACATTATGGATTGGCACAAAATCCGTTATATTCCTGTCGAAAACGACAAAAGCGAACTCATAGGCTTGATTTCCTCTCGAACCCTTTTGCGTTATTTTGTTCAAAAATACCGAAATACGCACCGAAAAGACCAAAACATAGAGGAGTTGATGATTCATAATCCTTTTACGATCTCGCCGCAGGCAAGTGTAAATGAAGCCATGAAAATCATGATCGATAATAAAATCGGTTGTCTGCCCGTAGTCAATAAAGGGCATTTGGTTGGGATTATTACTGAAGCCAATTTCTTGAATATTACCTCAAGCCTTTTGAAACATTTGCAAAAACGCAAAGAAAGTAAAAAACGAAAGTAAATTTTTTTTTAACCTAAAACCCTGTAAGGTTTTAAAAACCTTGCAGGGTTTTGATATTGCAAATTTGTAAAAACCAATCATTAGCTTACAAATTTTTTTATAATTTCACTCCCAAAATCGTAATATCATCGCGTTGGAGAGTATTTTCGAGGTAGTGATTAAGCCTTTGTTTAAGGGCTTCTTTTTGGTTTTCCATCGAAATTGAGGCTGTTTCTTCCAAAATTTGCTTCAGTTGCGGACTTCCAAAAGTGATTTTATCACGCCCCGCTTGATCTACCAAACCATCACTAAACAAATACAAACGGTCGTCTTCTCTCAAATAGAGTGTTTTCAAGGTAAAATTGCGTTCTTTGCGCTGATTTCCGCCTATAGATTTATTGTCACCTTTAATTTCCTGCAATCTGCGATCCTTGCGCGAATAATAATAAAGCGGTCTTTTTGCTCCTGAAAACGAAACCTTTACTTCACGGTTCATATCTTCCACAAGGCACATAGAAGCGTCCATACCGTCATCGTTGCTGCGTTCGGCTTGTCGCAAAACTTCGCGAACTTTTTGGTTTAGGGCTTCTAAAAGCAAATTTGGAGAATGTATTTTTTCGACACTGACCAATTCGGTCAAAATATCCGAACCAATTACGGACATAAACGCCCCAGGAACGCCATGCCCTGTACAATCAATAACCGAAATCAATATTTTGTTGGGTGCGGGGTGCGCAAACCAATAAAAATCTCCTGAAACAATGTCTTTTGGACGGAAAATCACAAAAAATTCCCCAAAAGCATTTTTCAACTCGCTACTACTTGGCAGAATGGCTTTTTGGATCGTTCGGGCGTACCGAATGCTGTCCGTAATTTGACGGTTCGATTCTTTGATGAGTTCATAAGAATTAGCATTTTCCAAAGCAATGGCTACATAGGACGCTAAAGTTTGTAGAATCGTCAAATCAAAGGCTTCGTAGGCATTTTTTGTAACACTTTGTACCGTAATTGCTCCAATGGCTTCGTTTTCGATCAACAAAGGCAAATAAATCAAAGATTGCGGATAACCCTCGCCAACGGTGTAGTTTTCTACATTCAAATATTTTCGATAATCACTTGCTATATCATTAATTACGACTGCTTCCTTATTCTTGATACACCACACCGAAAATTTATTGGAATCATCTAATGACTCATACACAAAGGCGTGTTTTTCGCCACTGTCCATAAAATCACGAAACTCAATGCGATTCAAATCCTTGTTGATAGTACCCACCCCAAAAACAGGCGCTTCGATCAAACTGTTGATATGTAGATATAGTTTTTCAACAAGTTGCCCAAAATCCAAAGTAGCTGTAATTTTCTGACCAATTTCGCTAATGGTTTCAATATCTTTGTAAGCACTTTGAATTTCCTGTTTTTGCACTTCTAATGCCTGCTTTTGTTCTTCCAATTCTTCATTTTTTTGGACAACTTCGGCATTTTTTTGTAAAACTTCCTCACTTTTCTGCACAACCTCCGCCGTTCGAGCAAGAATGAGCTTTTCCAAATTTTCTTTTTCTCGTTCCAAACGTGAAGTATTCAGTTTGATAGCCACCCAAACCAAAAAACCAGCCACCAATACATAAAAACCGTAAGCCCAAGAGGTTTGATACCAAGGCGGGTTGATAAAAAACTCATAAGTAGCTTCAAAACTTTCTTTTTTATAAATACTCAAAGCCTCTACCCGAAAAATAAATCTTTCCGCAGGTAGATTGGTATATTCTTTTTTGGTTTCTTTTGTCCATTCTGACCAATGTTCATCAAAACCTTCGAGCAGATAACTGTATTCGGTTTCTTGTGGATTATCAAAAAAAGGTGCTGCAAACTGAAAAGTTA
>JAAFHK010000198.1 GCA_013297565.1 Cytophagales bacterium | reverse complement strand
CCGTAGCCGTAATATCCAAAAAAACCAATTCGTCTGCCCCTTCACGAGCATAAAACTCACCCAATTCGACAGGATCGCCTGCTTCGCGCAGGTTTTCAAAATTAATTCCTTTGACTGTCCTGCCGTCTTTGATATCGAGGCAAGGAATAATTCGTTTGGCAAGCATAATTTTGTATTGTTTTGTTTTTTATTCTTCCAAACCATTCACATCAAAATATATTTTGGAAGCGTTGCCCATGAGTTTGATAAAACCTTTTACGTCCTCGCCCGTCCAAGCGTTATTCATTTCACCATAAGTCCCAAATTTGGCTTTCATCAGGTCGTGTGCCGATTCGATCCCCTGAATTTCGAAATGATAAGGATTGAGTTTGACCAAAACCCTGCCTGTAACGTTTGTTTGCGTACTTTCCAAAAAAGTTTCGATATTTCGCATCAAAGGATCGAGATAATGCCCTTCGTGCAACATCATGCCGTACCAGTTTGCCAACTGTTCTTTCCAATACGCCTGCCATTTGGTTAAAGTGTGTTTTTCGAGGGCATGGTGTGCTTTGATAATGAGTAAAGGCGCAGCCGCTTCGAACCCAACTCTGCCTTTAATCCCAATAATCGTGTCGCCAATGTGCATATCCCGCCCAATCGCAAACTCCCCTGCTATTTCCTGCAAGGCATTGATAGCCAATACTTTGCTTGCATATTTTTTTCCGTTCAACCCTACCAATTCTCCTTTTTCGAATTCCAAACTTATTGTTTCGCTTTCCTGCCGTTTTAGCTGACTCGGATAGGCTTCTTCGGGTAGGGCTTGGTCGGAAGTGAGGGTTTCGGCTCCGCCTATGCTCGTTCCCCAAATGCCTTTATTGATCGAATATTTGGCTTTTGCCCAATTCGAATCCACTCCTTTTTGTTTCAAATACTCAATTTCGGCTTCTCTCGAAAGGCGTTTTTCACGAATAGGCGTAATAATTTCGAGTTCGGGGGCGGCAATTTGGAAAACCAAATCGAAACGAACCTGATCGTTGCCCGCACCCGTACTGCCATGCGCTACGGCATCAACTTTCAATTTTTTGGCGTGTCGGGCTATAGCCAAAGCCTGAAACGCCCGTTCTGCACTGACCGAAAGCGGATAGGTATTATTTCGCAACACATTGCCATAGACCATAAAACGAATACATTTTTGATAAAAATTCTCCGTTTCGTCCAAAGTCGCATGGCTTTTTACACCCAGATTATAGGCTTTTTGTTCTATCTCCGCCAATTCCGTCTGGCTAAATCCGCCTGTATTGACGATTGCCGAATGAACTTCGTAGCTTTTTTCGTGAGCCAAATATTGGGCGCAATACGAAGTATCCAGACCGCCGCTAAACGCTAAAACAACCTTTTTTTGCATCATCGAAAATGAGTTTTGGTTCTTGCAAAGGTAGTTTTTTTTGTTTTTGTCTGTTCAGTTTAGGCTATCGTAATCGTTTTGGCTTCGGCGCCTACCTCCATTTTTTTCGGAACGGTAATCTGTAAAATTCCATTTTCGTATTTGGCGTTAATTGCCTCTTTATCAACGTTTTGTGCCAAACGGAAAGCACGTTTGAAGTTCGTATAAGCAAACTCACGTCTTACGAAACGCTGTCCTTCTGGGAGGTGTTCTTGTTGTTTTTCGACCGACACGATCAGTTGATTTTTGTCGAGTTCGATTTTGAAATCAGTTTTTTGCAAGCCTGCTGCCGCTACCTCGATCAGGTAGTTTGCAGGCGTTTCGGTAATATTGACTAAAGGCGTTTGATTGATAAAATCTGCGCCGATCAGGTGGTGGAAATCACGTCCTAAAAATTGGTCGACTGCATCGAAAACCGAAGGAACGAAACTACTTTTTACGGGATACAAATTTTTGTAATACATGATTATTCTAATTTTAAGGGTTTTAAAAACATTTGATAGGTCTTTTTCAAGTTTTATACCAAGCCCAAAAAAGGTATTTTTCAAGTAAAAAATCAGCCAAAATGTCATTTTTTATTATTTTTCCACTCGAAAATTGAATTTTTAAATGACAAAATGACAGTTTTGATGTAGTTGTGTTATTCTGCTTAATAGCGTTTATGAATAAACTCTATTAATTATGTGAACTTTTTTATTTTACTTTGCAACCAAGCCATTCCAAAACAAAAATATTTTTTATTGTGTTAAATATGTTAAATAATTTGGATTACGTTTTTTTTTTTTTCGCAAATTTGCAGCGTTAAAAAACACGTACTCTTTTTTATTTTAAACATTTTATTTAACTCGTTTCTTTTTTATACTGAAAACTGTTACAAATTACACATTCTGCAAAAAAACTTCAGTCGGACGTAGTCCGACCTTGAAATTTCGCAACCTTTTCAAGGTCGGACTACGTCCGACTGAAGTTGATTTCATGAGGGTTTTTATACTAAAAACCTTTCTAAAATCAACATTTTATATCTTGTAAATCATTGATTATCAAATAGATGTACGTCTTTTGAAAAGATTACATCTATACGGTTTAAAGTATAGTATAATTCCCATGAAAAAAATTATTTTTGTTTTCGGATTTTTATTGTGCTTGGCTTTCGGGGCGCAAGCGAAAAATACTAACCCTGTGAAAAATACTATTATGCAGGTTATAGAACACCCAAATCTAACAACTGCTTATCATGTTAATATTTCTAAACCGTGTCGTTGCTGTGAGTTTTCAATTACACTTAACTTAGGAGGAGGAAGAAAAATAACTTTTTGGGGCGGTGGAGATAGCTGGGAGGAAGCAATATTACAGGCAGTTGATCACTGGTTAGAATGGGAAAATTACGGTGGTTAATACAATCAAAAATACGACGTGTTTGACTACAACAGAATTGAAATCAAACACGTTGTATTTTAAACATCAAGATTCCGTTTAGAGTTAGTTGTTCAAACAATAATATTATGCTTAAAATACATATGAAACTTAAAACCTTTATTCTCTTATTTTTTCTGTGGCAAAATGCTGGATATGGACAATCCTTTGTGATTGAATATATTGATGTACGGAACATTCCTACAGTTTTACAAACCGATTCAGGTTTTGTTGCTACACTCTTCTACAAAAACAATCAATCTCTGTATATTCACCATAAACTCAAAAAGGGCGAAAAATTTAAGCGCAATAAAATTGATTTAAGCAAAGAAGAAATTATGGCAAAAGCCAAACGAGGCGAAGAAATCAATGTTAGGCGCAGGATTTATGAAGACAGCATAGGACAGTTTATTTATAAAAATTTTTCTACTCGCTTGATGCAAGTAAGACTTTTTTATGACAATGAACCTAACTTTCGTGGCATTCCCAAAATCCACGAAGAACCTGTTGCCAAAATTGACTGGAAAATTGAAAAAGAACAGAAGAAAATAGGCAATTTTGTGTGTCAAAAAGCTACGGCTCGGTTCAGAGGACGTAATTATACGGCATGGTTTGCTCCTGAAATCCCTATTTCGGCGGGACCTTGGAAATTGCATGGTTTGGCGGGAATTATTTTAGAAGCTTATGATGATACAAAAGAAATTCAATTTCTGTTCAAAAGTATTCAATATCCTGCCGAAGTAGGAGAAATTGAGCCTAAATATGAAAACTTGGGACAAAAAATTACCTTTAAAGAGTACCAATTTCTATACTGTACCAAAGAAGGGGCTCAAAAAGTGTTAGATGACGAGACTAAAGCAATACACAGTTTGATGAGTGGACGTAAAGGTGGTGTTCTTTTTACAGTAGAAGAACATAAAGCTGAAGAACTTGAATTTGAAAAATAATTCCACCGTTTAAATTTTTTTCCTCAACGCTACTAAGTTCTTTAATTTACGATTCCGAAACAAAAATATTTTTTATTGTGTTAAATATGTTAAATAATTTGGATTACGTTTTTTTTTTTTTTGCAAATTTGCACTGTTTAAAACACGTACTCTTTTTTATTCTAAACATTTATTTAACTTTTCTTTTTTAATTCCCATGAAAAAAATTATTTTTGTTTTCGGATTTTTATTGTGCTTGGCTTTCGGGGCGCAGGCGAAAAACTTGGTAGAAGTGAAGCCTAACCAAACAACCGAAATTAAAAGTTTGGTAAATACTCCAAAAATTGATTTATCACAAGAAACGCAAGTGAGTTGTATTTCTCTAACAATAGCTGTTGATGGGGATCAAATAGCCTTTTTCTTTGCAGAAGCTGATACTTGCGAGGAGGCTCGAGAAAAATCGAATGCTATGGCTGACGAGTGGTTTACTCTAAATTAGTTATAAATTTTTGTTTGCAGGTTTGTTAATTGATAAATTATACTAAAAACGCTTATAAATTGCACATTTTTATGTTCGTAAAATATTGATTTTCAACCTTGTAAGGTCTTAAAGACCTTACAAGGTTACACAGTTTATAGTATAACAAACCTGCAATTCTATTTTTCACTAAAATGATCCTACTCAAACTTATTAATTACTCAAATTATGAAATTTCAAACTTCTTTTTTTTCTACTGTTTTGTTATTTGTTGTTCTCAATGTAAATGTAAAAGCGCAATCCTTAATTATCGAATATCGTGATATACGAAATGTTTCTGATCGAGTATATGTAGATACTGGTTTCGTAGCTACTTTGTCCTATCGTGATCGTAAATCATGTTATTCGCATCAAAAGTTAAAAAAAGGCGAGGTTTATAAAAGAATAACACCGCCGAGCAAAGAAGAAATAAGAGAAATGACCTCAAAAAATAACGGGCAAATAGTATTAAAAACAAAGCCTTATGAAGACTCAATAGGACAGTTTATCTACAAAAACTTTGCTATCGACTCGTTAAAAGCAAGATTATTTTATACTAAATCTCCTTCATTGAGAGGTGATCCTAAAATACATGACGAACCCTTGCCTAAAATTGACTGGAAAATAGAAAAGGAGCAAAAGAAAATAGGTAATTTCATGTGCCAAAAAGCAACTACTCGGTTCAGAGGACGTAATTATACGGCTTGGTTTGCTCCTGAAATTCCTATTTCGGCAGGACCTTGGAAATTGCATGGACTTTCAGGTTTGATCCTTGAGGCTTATGACGATACCAAAGAAATTCAATTTCTGTTTGAAAGTATCCAATATCCTGCTGAAGTAGGAGAAATAGAGCCTAAATATGAAAATATGGGCGAAAAAATCACTTTCAAAGATTATAAATTTTACTACTGTACTAAAGAAGGGCGACAAGAATTGTTGGATAACAATACAAAATTAATACAAGGTTTAATGACTAATCGTACTAATACAAATATGCAAATTCAAATTGCCAAACATAATTCGGAAGAACTTGAATTTGAAAAATAATTATTCTTTTAAAATATTTTCTATAGCGCTACGGAGTCTTGGCTTTGTAGCGTTTTTTATTGATATTTTATGAAAAAATTGCTTCATTCGTACAACCAACATTCTTGTTCGTTTCTGTGGCGAACAAGAATGTTCGCCGTACAAATTCGTTTTTTATTGAATAAAAATGAAAAAAATTATATTTTTGATTGTTTTATTACTAATTTTTAGTAGAGGTTTTGCCCAGAATCGGGTTTTGGTAGGTGCGGTGCGGGATTCTCTTGGTAATGGGCTGGGCTTTGCCAATCTTACCCTCCACGATAGCATCGGCAAGCCCATTGTGGCTTTTGCGGTGGCAGATGCTCAAGGCAATTATCGCCTTGCTTTGCCCCAAAACCAAAACTATTGGCTACAGGCTCGCCTTTTGGGTTATGCGGCTTCGGGCGTATGGATAGGAGAAAAAAATACGCATAATTTTGTATTAAAACCACAAGCTATGGTTTTAAACGAAGTGGTAATTAGGCAAGAGCGCAAGATCAGCGTTCGCCCCGATACCATTACGTTCAAGGCAGACGAGTTTCGGGACAGTACAGAGGCGGTTATGGAAGACCTGATTAAGAAACTACCTGGGGTCGAGGTGGCAGACGATGGTACGATCAAGGTGCAAGGCGTACCTATCAAAAAAATCCTCATCGAGGGTGATGATCTTTTTAACCGAAATTACAAAATGCTTTCCCGCAATCTTTCGGCGGACGTGATCGACAAGGTGCAGGTCATCGACCGCTATGTGGATAATAAACTCTTGGTCGGTTTAGTCCGTTCCGAAGACAAGGCACTGAATATTACGCTGAAGGCAGATCGGAAAAGTACCTTTTTTGGCAATTTAACTGCAGGTGCAGGCAACGATAACCGTTATACGGTTTCGGGCAATGGCATTTCTTTTTTGCGAAAAGCGAAGATATTTAATTTCCTGAAATTCAATACTTTAGGGCAAGACGTAAAAGCCGATATTGGGTACGCAACGGGTTGGGCAGAAGGCACAAACAGTGTCCAAAATTCGCAATTTTCGGAAAGCGAATTGGGCGGTTTGTTGAACGTAAGCAGGGGCATGAGTTTGCGAGGTTGGCGAACGGATTTTAATGAAGCGGGGCTTTTGGCAAGTAGTTTTTTAATAAAACCTACGGAAAAAACCAAATTGCGGGCTTTGATCTATGGCGTAAAGGACTATAACCGTCAGTTCCAAAATAACCGTTATGATTACCGTTTGGTAACAGGCAGTTTCACTTTGGCGGAAGATAACCGCTTTTCGCAAAGCCCTTTGCTGTTCAATGGCAATTTAGAATTTTCATGGGACATCGACACCACTTCGCAAATCCGCCTACAAACGGAGTTTCGTACCTATTCCGAAAACCAAAATGCACAAACCTTTTCGAACGCGAACAATTTGGATAACCAACTGAAAAACAAGCAGTTATATGCCGCCAATAGCGTGGAATATTTGAAACGCTTGAACGCAAACAGCATTTTGATCAGCAATTTATATTATCTGCACAACCAGACCGATCAAAATTTGGAAATTTCGCAAAACCCAAACCGTTCTTTGCCTTTTATTTCGGGCAATTATGCCGAAATAGGGCAGAATGCCCAAAAACCTTTGCAATATTTTTCTTGGGCTACGCAATGGTTAGGCGTGCTTCGTTCAGGCGAATTGAAATTGACAGGGCAAATTTCTTTCCAAAAAGATCAACTTTTTTCGGGCTTGTCAGCTGAAAATCAGACAATTACAGGTTTTGAAAACCATGAAAATTTCCGCCAAACAGATTATTTGCTTTCAGGGCGTTATACCTATCGTTTAGGAAAAGTACAGCTTTTCTCGGAACTCGAAGGGCATTATTACCAAGCCCAAAGGCAAAGTCGAGCTTTTGCGAATCAAGATACCGCTTTTTTTTATGCTTTGCCCAAAATTGGTCTGAAAATAGGCAATCCGAATAGCCAATTTTTTAGCACGTACTACAGTTATAACCTGCGAAACCCGCAATTAACAGATTTGTATGGCAGTTTTGTCCTAACCAATTATAGGACTATGCAAAGAGGTTCAAGAGTCTTTTTGGCAGTCCCAAGCCATACGGCGGCGGCTTCGTACCGTTTGTCGGATTTCAACAAAGGCATTATTTTATTTGCCAATGCCCTGTATTTCAGCACCCAACGCAGTTATAACAACCAAATCCAGATCGACAATAATTACAATTTGTACAGCCGCCTGCCTGTCGAAGTCCCGCAACAAAGCCTTTCGCTTGGTGGTGGAGTCGATAAGTATTTGAGTTTGCTTTCTACAACCGTCAAATTGCATGGGAATTTGGCTTGGTCTGAATACCAAAATCGCCTAAATAGCGAAATTTTACGCCAAACGGAAGCATGGAATTGGA
>JAAFHK010000197.1 GCA_013297565.1 Cytophagales bacterium | reverse complement strand
TGGGGTAAGGGAAAATCGATGTAATGCAAAGCCCCATAATAACTATGATTAAACTGCACATTGTTCCCCAGAACCTTTCCGCTTCTCGATATGCCTTCAAAAAAATTACTCCGATAAAAAAACACCTTATCGATAGCTATGCTAAACGCCAATTCTGCTCGGTCACCTTTACACATTTGTTTCAAAAATTGGGCTTTTCCCCAAACTCCATTTTTTTTCCGTATCATAAAAAGGTCTTCCCGACTCTGGTTCGGGTGAAGGCGCGCCGACCCAAAAATAAGCGTTTTGCCATCGGGCATGATTCGGGGCGTAAGGTCATAGTCTTCATTGATCGGCAAGGGCATTTTCTTGGGTTTTTTCCAAATTTCGTGCTTGCTTTCTGTGTCCAACTCTGCCGACCAAATAAAATCTCCGCCTCGCAAGTTCGGTCTTTTAACAAAATAAATGGTTTTGCCATCAGGAGCAAGGCTTGCGTGCATTTCGTTGCCATGAACAGTATTGATCGGGAAACCCACATCTATAGGATCAGACCAAGTGCTATCCGTTTTTCTTTCCAAATAAAAAATGTCCCAATCCTTGCGTCCTGCTGGGCGCTGGCTAAAATACAAGCGTTTGTTGTCGTATGTCAAAAAAACATCTGTCGGACGTTCGCCCGTAATAGGGATTATTTTGGGTGCTGACCATACTCCATTTGTGCAAGTCGAGAACTTAATATTGCCCTCTTCCACAAAATAAAGGTGTTTTCCATCAAGACTCAAGGCTGGAGAATGATTATTTGCCCCTCCGTCATTAACATAACGATCTGGATTATACCCAAGCCCTACCAAACTATCCCAATTTCGAATAGGGTTTGGTAATTTTCCACGTTCTAAAATTTCCAAAATGTAATCAATTCGTTCCAAAACATCAATTTCCACATTTCCCACATACAACTGCGATCTGACTTGGCTTTTTTCTCCTAAAATGAGTTTGGCTTTTGGGCTGTCCAAAACCAATTTTTCTGTAGCATAAGCTTTAGCCTGTTCTGAACGCAGGCTAAAGCCTACGCTACAGAAAGGCATTTCCTCCGCCTTCATTTGTTCTTTCACAAACGACTTTCCTTCCGTTGTTTGTGTCCTCACAAACAACATACTAAACTGATTATGAACATCTTGCACTAAAAATACGCCCATCAAAAACAACAAAATAAAGCCAAACATTTTTTTCCAAAAACTAAATTTGCCTTTTCCGTAGCGTTTTTCATAAATCCGATCAAGGTCTTTTCGAAGTTCCTTTTCCAAAAGTTTTTCTACCAAAATTTTCTGAAACAAAGCCTCCTGCGCAAAAGCCTGATCGGTCTGCAAACGACTTTCGAAAGCCGCCTTTTCGGTTTCGGAAAGCTGATTTGCCCAATATTTTTCGATAAGTTCCAAAGTTTCTAATTCAATTCGCATAAGTAATTCGGGTTGAGTACAAATGTTAAAATAATACAGAATACGAGTGTTTGAAAAGGGTTTTGGCTAAGTTTTTGGCTCTTTCCAAACACTTGTACTTTTGCGTTTTAGCCGAATTTTCGCTGCCGTAGCCCAAATTTTCGGCTATTTCGCGCATCGATAGTTTGAGATAATAATACGCCTTCAGAACCTTCGAGCAGGGTTCGCCCAAACTGTCCAATATTTTTTCGGCAAGCAATTCCATTTCGGCTTCTTGCTCTCTTGTTTCTTCTGCCGCCACCTGCCGATCTTCCCTTTCAGGAAATTCATCTTTTGTAATTTCCTTTTTTGTATTCCGTTTTTTCTTTCTCCATTGGTTTAGGCTTACGGCTGAAAGATAGGTTCGTATGCTCGCACTTAGCTGAAAATCAGGCTTTTGGCAGTTTTGATAAAGCACCCAAACACTTTCCTGAAAAGCATCTTTGGCATCTTCCTCGTCCCCACCTTCTTTCAACACAAGACTCCGAATCGCAGGAAACTCATTATACAGTTGGTTCAGTGCCGTTTGTGGTTGTGCTGTTTTGAGCAAAGCTAAAAGTTTCGAATCGGTCATATAAAGACATCTTTGTTTCGTTTTTATACCTTTATTTTTCGAAAAGTAACCTTTTGAAATATTTTTTTTCAAGAAAAAAAACTAAAAGTATGCACGCATACTATTTTTGAAAAAATATTTGTATTTTTGAAAACAAAATCCTTACTTGTTAGGATTTATTCCCAAATAAAAACCTTTCTGAATATGAAAATATTAATGTGTATTAGCCACGTGCCTGATACCAATACCAAAATCCCTTTTAAAGACGGAAAACCCGATTTGGCGGGCGTAAATTTCGTTATTGGACCCTATGATGATTTCGCTTTGGCGCGGGCTGTAGAGCTTGCCGCCCAACACAACGGAACAGTAACAGTCCTCAACGTAGGAACTGCCGCTACCGAACCTTCGATCCGCAAAGCCTTAGCGATTGGGGCAAATGACGCTATCAGGGTAGATGCCGATCCGCAAGATGCCTTTTTCGTAGCTACCCAAATTGCGGCTATTGCCAAACAAAACAATTACGATCTGATCCTAATGGGCAGAGAATCAAGTGATTATAACGGCGGACAGGTTCATGGCATGGTCGCCGCTATGCTTGGCTTGCCTTGTGTAGTGCCTTGTATGAAACTCGATGTGGCGGGCAGTGTGGCTACAGCTTATCGGGAAATAGAAGGCGGAAAAGAAATTATCGAAGTGGCGCTTCCTTTCGTAGCAGGTTGTCAAGAACCCATTGCCGAATGGAAAATACCAAATATGAAAGGCATTATGGACGCACGCAAAAAACCTTTGCTAGTCGTTCCGCCTGTGGCAACCGACCTCAAAGCCCAAACCGTTCATTATGAACAACCTGCCCAACGTGGAAATTGCAAAATGATAGATGCAGGAAACGTAAAAGAATTGGTTAGTTTGCTTAAAAACGAGGCAAAAGTCCTGTAGAATACGCTTTAGCGTGTTCATAAATAAAGAAAATCAATCAATAATTGCACCCTGAAGGGTACTCTACAAAAAATATAATAATATGGCAGTTTTAGTTTTTTTGGAAATAGAAGACGGGGCGGTCAAAAGATCGTCTTGGGAAGCCGTAGCCTACGGTTCGGCACTTGCCAAACAAATGGGCAAAGAAACGATTGCACTTGCACCAAGTGCCGCTTCGGATTTGGCTCATGCAGGCAATTATGGGGCTTCGAAAGTGTGGCAGGCAGAGATTAGCGTTTCGGCTGAATCCATAGCCGATTTGGTGGCTCAAGCCGCCGACAAAGCCAGTGCAGACGTGATCGTTTTGGCAAAATCTTTAATGGCTGACCTTGCCGCTCCCATGATCGGCATCAAGGCAAATGCTTCTGTAGGAACGAATGTGGTTGCATTGCCCGATTTGTCGAATGGTTTTGTGATCAGAAAAAGCGTTTTTTCAGGAAAAGCCCTTGCCGATATGAAACTCGAAGGCGCACGCAAAGTATTGACTATTAAGAAAAATGCGGTTGGCTTAACCAAAACAGACGCACAAGCAAATGTCGAAACTTTTGGGGCTTCGGTAGGTTCGAGCAAAATCACAGTCAAAGAAAAACAAAAACAAACAGGCGAAATTTTATTACCTGATGCGGACTTGGTTGTTTCGGGCGGACGAGGCATGAAAGGACCTGAAAACTGGCACTTGATCGAAGATTTGGCAAAGACGATTGGGGCGGCTACAGGTTGCTCGAAACCTGTGTCGGACATCGACTGGCGACCACACCACGAACACGTTGGGCAAACAGGTATCAAAGTTAGTCCCAATTTGTATATTGCTGTAGGTATTTCAGGAGCTATTCAACACTTGGCAGGAGTAAGTTCCTCTAAAGTGATCGTAGTAATCAATAAAGACCCTGAAGCACCCTTCTTTAAATCTGCTGATTATGGTATTGTGGGTGATGCGATGGAAGTTTTACCCAAATTAACAGCTGCTATTAAGGAAATTTTATAAAAAAAATACAAACCCGCAATTTTTTGAATACTTTGCGGGTTTTTTAATATTTTTTTCAATTTTAAAATCCTTTTTATTATGAAAAAATATACTTATTTTATTATTTTGGTACTAATAGGTGCTTGGATAGTACCTACTCAAGCTATTTTTGCTCAAAAAGACAATTTGATAAGTAAAGAAGAATTTATTTTGGAAGCAAAAAATAATACACAGGGAGCTATTGAACTCACTTGGAAACAGTTTGAAGCTGATGAGTTTATTATTTTTAGAAATGATATATTTTTTGCTAAACCAAGAGGCAAAAATCTTACTTATTTTATTGATACTTACTCATTGCCTTATCATGAAAATACCTATAAAATAGTTGCTACTCGAAAAGCGAATGGTGAAAGACCTGAAAAAATATATACTGCTATTTCAAAAAATATTTCAAGAAAAGCGAATATTAAAAATGCTGAAAAATATCTCTGCTATCCTAATCAAACTATACAATTATATGTACATGAAGTCAAAGGAGCAAACTATCAATGGTTTAAAGATAGAACGCCTGAATCACAAGCTCTTAATTTACCCATTTTTTATGCCAAAAAATCAGGAGAATATCATGTAGAGGTAGATTTTGAGGATAGAAAATATATAATTGAACCTGTAAAGATAGAAGCAGGTAAGAAAATTGGTATGGAAATACGGGTTATTTGTAATGCTTTGAACAGAAATCCTCGATTTGAAGCAACAAAGAAAGAAGGAGTACGATACTTTTGGCTAAGTTTTGCAGACGGGCAAGCCATGTCCAACGAATTGGTAGAAGGAGAGCGCTACGAAGCACCTGCGGAGGCTGAAGAAGTAACTGTATCGGCTCGAATGGAAGGCGAAGATGTTTGCGGAGAACATAAAACCTTTAAAGTGATAGATTATTTGAAAAAAGAAAGTAATTTTTCACCTATTTATCCTAATCCGTTTAATGAAAATTTTATTCTTCGGCTTCCCGAAGAAGTAAAAGGTCTGATCAAACTTAGTATTTCCAATTTACAAGGTGAAATAATTTGTCAATTTGAGGAAAATATTAATAATGAAACTTTTGAAAAGGAAATTAACCTAAAAGAACAACCTAAAGGTATCTATTTTCTACAAATCCAAACAGATAAAAATACATGGACAGAGAAATTAATTAAAAATTAGGTGTTTTTTATTCTAAAATATATATAATTTGTAAGTAAAAATATCTGCAAAGTAAATAATTTGGTATTGTATATTATTCTAACTCTACAAAAATCATGTCTATTAATCCATTAATTGTTATTTCAGGGGCTTCGAAAGGAATTGGTAAAGCGATTGCTCTTAAATTTGCCTCTGAAAGTTTTGATGTGGTAGTAAGTGCGCGCAAACCTGAACATTTACTTACTTTAAAACAGGAATTTGAAACTTTATATCCCAACAGTAAGCTATGGACTTACCAAGCAGATATGTCTTTGAAGAAAGAAGTGCAAGAATTTGCCCAGTTTGTATTAGGATTAGGACAAAATATAAATGTTTTGGTCAATAATGCAGGAACTTTTATACCAGGAGCTATTCACCAAGAGGAAGATGGCGTACTCGAACACCTTATAAATACCAATTTATATAGTGCTTATTATCTTTCGAAAGGATTGTTGGGAAAAATGATGGAAAAAAAGCAAGGATATATATTCAATATTTGTTCGGTAGCCAGTTTTATGTCCTATCCAAACGGCGGTTCGTATGCTATTTCCAAGCACGCCTTGTTGGGTTTTTCGCGATGCTTGCGTGAGGAACTAAAACCGCACAATATACAGGTAAGTTCTGTGATGCCAGGGGCTACGCTTACCGATAGTTGGGCGGGGACGACCGAACCTGCGGAACGTTTTTCAAAGGCAGAAGATATTGCCACTCTAATTTATACATGTTACAGGCTTGCGCCGGCTTCTGTGGTGGAGGAGATTGTGATTCGCCCGCAATTAGGGGATTTTTAAGAATAGGATCGGCGAATTTGCTTGCCGATCCTGTCATATTTTCAAGATTTTTCTTATTCTTTCACTAATTTTTGCGTCCAAGTTCCTTCTTCGGTTTGCACACGCAATAAATACGCACCTTTGGCTTGTTCGCTTAGGTTTATTTCTTTTTCAAAAAGAGCATTTTCGCCTTTGGTTTCAAATTGCCAAATTTCCTTGCCTTGCAAATCGAAAATATTTAATTTGATCGAGCCTTTTGTGGCATTTTTCAAGCGCAAAGTAAAGCGTTCGGCAAAAGAATTTGGGTAAATATCCGCAAAACTTTCTTCTTCCAAATTATTTTCGATCTTGATATACTAAAAACGCTTATAAATTGCACATTTTTATGTTCGTAAAATATTGATTTTCAACCTTGTAAGGTCTTAAAGACCTTACAAGGTTATACAGTTTTTAGTATAATTTGAAAATTACTACAACCGCCATCAAGTTGAGCCGTCAAAGCAATTTCTTTTATGTCTGTAGGTACATTGTAAATGATACCTGTGCCAAAATGTTCCCGAACAAACGTCTTAGCTTTGTCTTTTGTCAAAACAGGACTCCAAAAATAACTTACCCCTTCTTTCTGATCGGTTTCCAAACGGACAATTTTTCCTGAAGCATTACGAATGGTACGTACTTGTAGGTCTATTTTATTACCTTCAGGGATTATGATTGGCTCGATTTGATGTGTTTTACCATCAATAGTTACCTCAGCGTGGTATTTTCCTGCACCTCTGATAGAAAGAACCGATAAATCAAGGGAATGAGGATAAGGTTTGCCATCTTTAAACCATTTATAAATAGCACCTTTGGCTTCAGGAATACTTAAAAGGGCTGTTTGGTTCTCATAACATACAAATTTTGTGGTACTTTTGATCTGTAAAGGGACAGTTGCCTCTTGAGTAAGAAACGAATAAATACTTTCTGTATTTTTTCCTTTTTCTTTTTGAGTAGCTACTATTCTGTAAGTATTTTTTGGTATGCAAAAGAGGCTTCATCTACAAAAGAAGTAGGAACTTTGCCTTCGAACTTCACGAGTGGCTGTTTATTTCTTACTACTATGATTTTATCAGCTTCAAATTGATTTTAATTAAGTTAAACATTGCCTTTTTCATTAATTTTTACTTTCAAATTGAAATTTTTTTGATCAATTTCAGTATTTTTTTAAGTAAAAACAGCACTATTAGATACTATCAAAGTACCTATAAAAACCAAAATAAAAGATAGAATATACTTTTTCATAGAAAAAAGAATTAAAAATTAAAAAATGTATTTAAAAAGCCTAAATGTAAAACAAATATAAGGGTTTCCTTCTTTTCCAAAGGCAAAAGCATTTTATTTTGAAATAGATTAACATTTTTTGTTATATTTGCTCATAGCTACCCTAAAAACTAATTTTACTTTTATGTTTCACGAATTATCAGACGGCAAAAAGATTTACTACGAGTTTTTTTTGCAAAAAAATGAATGGAAAACGCTTGTTTTCCTCAACGGTCTTTCCCAATCTACGCTTTCTTGGCAACCCTTTGCAAAGGCTTTCGAAAACCGCTATAATATACTTTTGCTCGACAATGTTTTTCAAGGACAATCCGACAAAACGGGCGAATGGCGAAGTTTTGAGCAACACGCCGCCGATCTAAAAAACTTGCTCGATTCACTGGGTTTGCGACAGATATTTCTGGCGGGAATTTCCTACGGTGGTGCTGTGGCACAGCGTTTTATGTTTGCCTATCCTGAAGCGGTAGAGAAAGCCATTTTGATGTCGACTTTTGCTCATAAAACGCCTTATTTTAACGTTATT
>JAAFHK010000199.1 GCA_013297565.1 Cytophagales bacterium | reverse complement strand
TCTATTGGACAATCTTGCCGTTTGGACAGCCCCCAAATACCAACTCGAAGATGAACTAACGGATGCTCGCAATTATATTTTTCAGGCAAGGCATGGAATATTAAAATTTAATGATCGGTTCAGGAGTCCTCAAAAACCTTCTCACATTAAATACCGAATTGCTATTCTTGGCGATTCTTTTTTGCA
Organism: Cytophagales bacterium; assembly: GCA_013297565.1. Lineage (GTDB taxonomy): Bacteria > Bacteroidota > Bacteroidia > Cytophagales > Thermoflexibacteraceae > JAAFHK01. The sequence continues at coordinate 7,545 of JAAFHK010000199.1, read as the reverse complement.
AGGGACGAGCATTGACTATGATACAGTGTGGAGTCACCAGTTGGAAAATAAATTGAAAGCAGAATTTCCAGAGGTCGAAGTTTTGACTTGTGGAAGAAGTGGCTGGCCTACGATTGACGAATTTGATTACCTGAAAAAAGAAGGCGTTAATTACAGTCCTGATTTGGCTATTTTTGGGTTCGTAACCAATGATTTACAACTAAAATGGGGCGAACAAACTCCAGAAACTTCCAAGCGCAGGCGGATTCCCATAGCAGAAAAAATACTAAATGGTACGCTTGATTTTATTTTTGCTTTTTTTTCCTATACCGAAAAGCTATTTCCTTACTCCTATTTATTTCTTAGTTCAGCAATCAACAATACAAAATCAAACATTACAGCTTTGTACCTCGAAGATCAGGTAAAAGAGGATATTTATTTTTCCTCCGAAAAATACCTAAACCATTATGATAAATTGCTACAAGAAATAAAGCAATTTGAGGATAATTCGCAAATCAAAATTATGTTTGCGCTGACTCCCAGCAATTATCATGAAACTTTTAGGAAAAAGCACGACATTGTTATTCCTTATTTCAAAAAGAATAATTTGGAATACTTAGACCTTTATCCTGCGGTCAAAGAAAAATTAAGTAAATTTTCATATAGAGAATTGGGTGCGAACCCAACAGACGGACACCCTGGCGGCATGGTCAATACAGTTTATGCTGATGAGGTTTATCAATGGCTCAAACCCCAACTTCTGAATATGGGTTTTGGAAAAAAATAAAAATAAACCCTATAAGGTCATTTAAAACCTTATAGGGTTTTGAATATACAAAAATTATATTTTAAAGCCCTTCTTTGAATTTTACGCTGCCATAGCCCAGTTCGATTCGTATCAGACCGCCGCCGTTGCCTACCTTGCCTTCGTGTTGTGAAGATTGGTTTTGCTCGATTTGTTTTGAAACTTTGCTGTTCGAAAGGCTATTACTAAAATTACCATAACGGGTTAATACATTATAATCGAAATTGGCATTTTTTTCAAATTCGAGGTTAAAAGAACTGTATTTGCCCGTCAGGTCTATTTTGGTAAATTTATTACTAATTTGACGAATCCTAAAACTGCCTGCGTATTCGATTTCCAAAACCAAAGAATTTCGTAACTTTTCGACCTCAAATTTCGAATATTTGACGATACCTTTGATATTTTCGGCTTCTTCCTCAACCACAAAAGCCCCGTATTTGGTTTCCAAATCCACATTTTTGACGTAATCAAAACTCATATTGCTGTATGAATTGCGCAAATCCAGATCAGTTGCTCGCCCTACAGAACCATTGCCGTAGGCAATTTCGAGATTGCCCTTTTCGATTTCCGTAATGTCAAGATTGCCGTATTGAACCTCTATTTTTTTCGAGCTGCCTGTAAGTTTTTGGGCTTTTAGGTTGCCATATTTGGCTTCCAAATCCAAATTTCCCCTAAAATCTGCCAAAAATACATTTCCGTATTTGTTTTCGACCCGCAAATCGTTGTTTTTGGGCATATTAACGGTATAATTGATCTCGAAACCCGAATTACCTGATATATTAACGTTGCCTGACGAAATTTCGGTTTCAAACGAAACCACATCACCCGTTTTGCCATATTGAATCGAGATACGGTCGAGAAGTTCTTGGGCTTTGTTATCATTTTTTGCCCATGCTTTTATTTGTATTTGCACACTCAACTCCTTGCCATCGTGCGTATTGATATGCACTTTGCCGTATTTGTTCGTTACATCAAATTTATCCGCACTCGAAAGCGTGTATTTTTCCGAAATTTGCTTGGTTTTTGTTGCCTCTTGCCCAAAAACCGAACTACTAAAAACCAATGCCCAAACACAAATTACCAAAAATACCTTATACTGCTTTTTCATTTTTTTGACCTTTTTTAAGTTTATTAATTTGTTCCAAAAGTCGGATTTGTTGGTTAAACAAATCGATTCTGATTTGTAAGTTCTCGATCATGGCTCGAACTACGTGCTGGTTTTCGCCCCCACTTTCGTACAATTCGCTTTTGAGTTGGGCATACACCGTATCGAGTTCTGTCATGTGCTTTTCGAAGTCTTTTTTTACTTCAACTTCTTCAATATCAAAGCGTTCCAAAACCAATTTTTTTTGCATCAGCTCGCCACTATAGTAGCGTTCGGCTTCTGCAAGTTCGGGATCAAGGATGTCGCCTTGCTCTGTTTGGTTTCGTGCAAAACTTTCGCCTTTTTCCGCCGTTTTTTGCGAAAAATAATGCCACTGTGCCGCCAAAACACTGGCAAAAAACATCGTGATCATTGCCGCTATTTGCCAAACCCTTCGCAAAGGTAAAACTCGAATAGTTGATTTGGCATTTTGGTCGAGGTTTTGAGCCAATTTTTCCCAAACTTGGCTTTTGGGTTCTTCGTCAAAAGCCTCTCGGTTTTTTCGAATAAAATTTTCTAAATTTTCCATGTTTTTTGTGGTTTAAAAGTGTAACATAGAATCATAGCCTATGTTAAGTAGCTCTGTTTAATTAGTATGGGTTATTTTTTTAGAAAAATTAATACAATAAATTGATTTTCAAAGGTTTAGACAAAATTAATAAACTACACTAATTTTGTTTCATTGCTTACAAGAATTATTTATTAGTCATAATTTCCAAAAGTTTCTTTTTAGCTCGGTTGTACTGTGATTTGGAGGTCGATTCCGTAATCCCCAAAATTTGGGCAATTTCTACATGGTCATAGCCCTCAAACAAATAAAGCGAAAGCACCATTCGAAAGCCATCAGGAAGCTGTGTAACTGCTTTTTTTACCCTTTCGACCTGAAAAACAAGGGCTGATTCGTCTATTTCAGGTTCATTTTCTGTTTTTTCGTCCAAAAAATCACCTTCTTTTTCAAAACTTGTCGTATCCAAACGTTTTTTCCGAACGCTATTAATTGCCGTATTTACTACAATCCGTTTGAGCCAAGCCCCAAAACTTGCTTCGCCTCTGAAACTACCCAAACGGCTAAAAACAGCTAAAAAGGCTTCTTGCAAGACATCTTCGGCTTCGTCCGCATGGTTGGTAATCCGCAAGCAAAGGCTATACATGGCTTTGGCGTACTGCTTGTAAAGTTCGGCTTGGGCTTTGCGTTCGCCGCGCTTGCAGCTCTCAATAAGCTGAATAGTTGCCTGATTATCAAAACTTTGCAAAGTAAAATGAGTCATTTTCAGGTGCGTTTTGGTGAATTAAAGACAAGCCGAAAAACAAGGGGTTGCACAAATTAATAAAAAAATTTAGAGAAAATGACAAGGATTCAACCTTTTGCTCAAAACTTGCGTTTGAGATAGATAAATTGCCGCTTGCGGAAAAATATGAAAAAATCAACACTCTTTTTTTCTTTTTGGCTTCTATTTAATCCAGCCCCCAATTTCGCACAGCTCGAATTTGGAGAAATCAAAGCCAAAGGTCAGGAAACATATACTATAGTCGAAAAAGCAAGTTTGTACGAACAGGCTTCGATAAAATCGGCTGTTGTGGAAACATTTGGTTTGGGACAAAAAATTGCCATTTTGGGAAAAACAAAGGAAAAAATGACCACAAACGGTTATACCGCAAACTGGTACTGGGTGGCTTATGAAAAAAATGGTCAGATTCAAAAAGGGTATATTTGGGGCGGGGCAATCGCAGGCATTTCTATGCAAAATACTGATAATGAGGTTTTTATGCTTGGCGTAACTGATTTCAAAAAAGGGAAAGGTTTTTGGGCAACTGCCAAAATAGTGAAAAATGGACAAGAATTGGCACAACTCAAATTGCCTGTCATGAGTTTTTCAGAAGATAGCCAATATGATTATTGCCTTTCAGGACAAAAATACGGAAATCGTGGTTTTTCGGGCGTGCAGAGCATTTTTGAAATTGCTCATTATTATCCCGCTTGCGGTTATCCTGCGGTTAATTCTTATATTTTTTGGGACGGAAAAACGCTGAAATTAGCCACTGAAGCCAAAAAAATGTTTGATGCGGGTTTCGTTTTGATGGATACCAAACTTGTTTTTCCTGATCAAAAAGGCGGAGAAACCGACAAACTTACCCTGATCGAAACTATGGAACAGTACAGCGAAGACGGAGTGGCTTTGAATAAAAAAACTCGCAAAAGAAAGTTGAGCTGGGACGGTAACGAACTGCGGGAATGAAAAATAAAATAGTCGGTTTCGAAATCGTACTGTTTTGATTCCAAAAGACTTACAAAAATTACTACTGCTCAAAAAATACGTTTTCCAAAAAATCTTACTTCACGCCCTCAAAGGCGTGTTTTTTTATGTACTTTTGTCTTGTAACGTAGGATTTAGCCTGCGAAAAAAACATTACAAAAATGGAAAGAAGACGCAGCACCGAACTCCACGCCCGTCAAGGCGTTACGACCATGAAAGAAGCCTTTGAAGAATTACTAAAAGTGTATCGATTGCAAAGTCGTTATAAGGAATTTAGCATTACGGCTTTTTGGGAAAAAATAATGGGTGCGCCGATTGCCCAGCGGACGATCCGTTTATTTATCAAAAATGAAGTTTTGTATGTCGAACTTGACTCCGCCCCTCTGAAACACGAACTCAATATGACCAAAACCAAAATTACACAACTCGTCAATAAGCACGCAGGTGAAAATTTGATCAGAACGGTTATTTTTATTTAAAAAAAATCGGATTTTGTGAAAAACACAAAATCCGATTTTTTTATAAGAATAGCATTGAATTTTATTTTTCCAATTCCAAAACCAAAGCCGAATAAGCAGGAACTTTGATTTTGTCTAAATTGCCTAATTTTTCGTCTGTTATTACATTTTTTGCCGTTTTAAACCCTTTTAAGCGTTCCGCAAAACGCTGTGTATCGAGTTCGGTATCCTTGTAACCGCTATACAAAATAACCATAACGCTTTCGGTTTCGGTATGTCGGAAATAAACGTACATATTGTCGTTTGGCACAAAATGCGTAAGTTTTCCTTTGTGAATGGCTTTTTGGGTTTTTCGCCAATTTGCCAATTTCGAGAAATACGCCAAAGCCTCTTGTTGGGCTGGTCGTAGATTTTCGTTCTTAAACACATTTACCTTATCACCTGCCCAACCGCCTGCAAAATCTACCCTTAGGCTTGGGTGGTCTGCGCCTTCGCCCGTCATCAGGACTTCCGTTCCGTAGTACCATTGTGGAATCCCTCTGGTCGTCAGCAAAAAGGCTGTTCCCATTTTGTAAGCACTCATATTTTGGTTTGCGTCCGTAAAAAACCGAGTAACATCATGGTTGTCCAAAAAAATCAGGTTATTTATAGCGTTCGGATAGGCAAAATCTTGCGAAAGGGTTACGTACAAACGTGCCAAACCCGTTTCCCAACCGTAGGGTTCTTTGAAGGCTTGGCTCATGGCGCGGTAAAGCGGAAAATCAATCATTGAGGGCAGATGTGCCTGAAAACCGTCCGCATTTTTTTGGTTGCGCTGCCAATAGGAGACCGCAGGAACATTCATAAGCCATGCTTCGCCTGTGATGTTATAGTTTGGGTATTCGTCAAGGATGGCTTTTGCCCAAAGGCTCATAAAATTTTTGTCGGGATAGGGATAAGTGTCCATGCGGATTCCATCAATTCCGCTTTCTTCGATCCACCAAATATTGTTTTGGACCAGATAATTGGCAACAAACGGATTTTTTCCGTTCAAATCGGGCATATTGGTATCGAACCAACCATTCGCCATGAGCATTTTGTCCTGTTCGGAAGCATAGGGGTCGGAAACGGTTTCGCCTCTGAAATTCGATTTCGTGAAAGTAGGGAATTGGTTTAACCAATCTTTCATAGGAATATCTTTGACCAAAAAATTTTCCAAACCTATGTGATTGGCTACCATGTCCATAATGATTTTGATGCCTTTGGCGTGTGCCTTGTCGATCAGTTCCTGATAAACCTGATTTCCGCCAAAACGTCTATCGACTTGGTACAGATCGGTAGCGGCATAACCATGATAGGAGTAGGCTTTCATGTCGTTTTCCAAAATAGGGTTTAACCACAAAGCCGTAACGCCTATTTTTTGGAAATAATCGAGGTTTTGGATAATGCCTTGCAAATCACCGCCATGCCTGCCATGCGGGTTTGATCTATTCGCTTTTTCGAGCATTCCCTCGATGTTGTCATTGTTTGGATCACCATTGGCGAAGCGGTCGGGCATAATCAAATACACAATATCCGAAGGATCAAAACTTTTCATTTGGCTTTTTTGTCCTTGCCGAGCCTTGAGTTCGTACTCGAAGGTCTGTATACTGCCGTTTTGCGAAAGGCTAATGGGCATTTTTCCTGCCACAGTTCCTGCCCCAATTTCCAAATCCACGAACAAATAATTGGGATTTTCGACAGGTTGTACTTTTTTGATTTTTACGCCCTTATAATTGATTTTTACCTCACTTTTGCCAATATTCTTGCCGTAAAGCATGATTTGCAAATTCGAGTTTCGCATACCCACCCACCAATGCAAGGGCTGCGCCTTTTCAATATTTTGGGCGAAGGTTTGCCCCAAAAGACTTATTGAAAGCCAAAAAATAATTACAGATATTTTTCTCATCTTCATTTTGTTATTTTTGTTTGGGTAAAAGTAAAAAAAAAGATTGGAAAAAAAGCAAAAAAAAATCCTATAAGGTTTCGGAAAAAACCCATAGGGATTGACTATTTATCCTGTTCTTTTACTAAGGCTACGGTTTGCTCGTAGGTTTTCGATTTCGATCTGTTGGGATTGAATTTTTTATTTCGGAAAGGCGTTTTTTTTAATACCTTTTTGTTTTCGCAGGTGTGAAAAGTAAGTTTATTCTTCTTCCGCTTCTTGTTTAGCTTCAGCTACTAATTCTTCCAAACGAATACCTGAAATTGTATCATATTCCGATTTATCGTAAATGGAAAGCAAAAACACATGAGTAAGTTCAGTAGAAACTTGCTCAAAAGAAACATCAACCTCAATTTCTATGTGGGTAATGACTCGCAAACCGCCAATTTACCCTTTCCTTTGCTTTTAACAGCTACCCGAATTTTGTATACTAAAAACGCTTATAAATTACACATTTTTATTTTTGTAAAATATTGATTTTCAACCTTGTAAGGTCTTTAAGACCTTACAAGGTTATACAGTTTATAGTATAATTATTATTACCCAAAAACACACCTGTCTGTGGTGTTTTTTCTAATATTTCGGCTAATTGGGCGAGTTCGGTTCTTAAAGAAGCGTATTTTTTCAGCAAAGGTTTTGCCTCTTTTCGGAAATTGACTGTAGCGTGAATTTTAACATTCATCTAAAAATTCTTTTAAGGATACGGATTTTTGTTTGCCTGAACGAATAGCTTTGACTTCTCGAAAAGCCTCTTTTAGACCTTTTTTTAGGCGTTCGTATTGCAAAAGACGTTGATAATCTTGCCAAAAGGCTTGCCATTGTTCGATAGGGACAATTACCGCCTCTTGTTTGCCTTGCGAATCGTGAATGTATTGTAATTGGATTTCCATAATTCTATCATTTCTTTTCCTTTAATAACGCTACGATTTCCTTTAGGTTTT
>JAAFHK010000196.1 GCA_013297565.1 Cytophagales bacterium | reverse complement strand
TCGTTTTATCAAATGGATTGCCGAAGGCACGCCCGTTACGCTTTTTGGTGATGGGGAGCAGACGCGGGATTTTACCTATATTGACGACATTGCGCGTGGCACGATTGCGGCTACTCAAGCGCTTGGTTATCAAGTCATTAACTTAGGTGGCGGTAAAAAACCCGTTTCCCTAAACTATATTATTTCTTTGATCGAACAGCATTTGGGAAAAAAGGCAATTATCCAGTACCAACCTTTCCACAAAGCCGACATCCTCGAAACACAGGCAAATATCTCGAAAGCGGAACGAGTTTTGGGTTGGAAACCGCAAACGGACGTAGAGGAAGGTTTGCGAAAAACGGTAGAATGGTATTTGAAACATCAAAACTGGCTAAAAGACATTAGTTGCGAAGAAGGAAATTAAGTTAATCAACAAATGAATTTGCGTGGCGAACATTTTTATTTTCGTAAAATATTGATTTTCAACCTTGTAAGGTCTTAAAGACCTTACAAGGTATACAGTTTTTAGTATAGAAAATTACAAAATCAATTTTCTGGCAGAGCCTAATTGCGAATGCCCATTCTGAACCCAACGCTATGCACATTTTCGAGCTGGATACTGGGATCATCTTTCAAATATTTGCGGAGGCGAGAAATGAAAACATCAAGGCTTCGCCCCGCAAAATAATCGTCATTTTTCCAAATTTTGTTCAAAATATCCTCCCGCTTCACCACCGAATTAAGATTCTGGACAAACATTTGCAAAAGTTCGGCTTCTCGAAGGGTAAGTTTTTGGACTTGGGCATTGAGCTGGAGTTCCAAATTATCCGAGTCAAAAATGTATTTTCCAATGCTGTTTCGTACGGGCTGTGCCGCCGTAGGGTTAATTTGGCTTCTTTTTAGGAAAATATCAATTTTCAAAACCAATTCTTCTATCGAAAAAGGCTTGGTAATATAGTCATCTCCCCCAAGGCGCAAACCCATGATTTTGTCCTCTTTCATGGCTTTGGCAGACAGAAAAAGGATCGGGATTTGCGTATTCGAGCGCCTGATCGCTTGGGCAAGGCTAAAACCATCAAGGGCAGGAAGCATCACATCAAAAATACACAAATCGAAACGGTCGCTTTCAAAACAATTCAGGGCAGTTTTGCCGTCTTCGCAATGCACAATTTCATAACCCTGCATTTCCAAATTGTCTTTGGTTACAAATCCCAAACTTAAGTCATCTTCGACAAAGAGTATTTTGGCTTTTTTCATAAAAAATTTGGAAAAAAATAAAAAATAAACCTACCTTTGCACCTCAAAAAAACGAATAAGAACATGGCAGTTACAAGACTTAAACGCAAAGAACGCAGAAACAATGCGATTGCGCAGGCACGCGTTGCCGAATTAAAACGTATTACCTTGCGCCCTGTAATCAAAAATATTGATATTGAGGCTATCAAAAAGTCTTTTGCTGAAAAGAAAGGACAAAAATAAGGAAAAAAAACAGCTCGCAAGGCTGTTTTTTTTGTTTGTGCCTGTTGTATACTAGAAACGCTTATAAGTTACACATTTTTATCTTCGTAAAATATTGATTTTCAACCTTGTAAGGTCTTTAAGACCTTACAAGGTTATACAGTTTATAGTATAGTTAAGTAATAAGACAAATTACAAATATATCTTTTGCATAGAAAATAGTTTTTGGGTGAATGGACTATTGGAATAATTTGCCTGCAAACAGATAAAAATCCTACAATGTCTATATAATTTATCAGAAAATATTTTTCTTTTTTCAAAATCTTTTTTTCAAAAAAGCCTTTACCTTTGAGGCAAAAAAACAAAACCATGAAATTACAATACCTTACGCCAGGTCCTTCGGAATTGTACTTTACCGTTGCCGACCATTTGCAAGTAGCGATCCGCCAACAGATTCCTGCTATTTCGCACCGCAGTAAAACTTTTGAACAAATTTTCGCCCATACTGTCGAGCAGTTGAGAATCCTGATGAATATTCCTGCGAATTTTCATATTGTTTTTACGGCATCGGCTACGGAAATTTGGGAACGAAGTATCCAAAACTTAGTCATTTCCGAGTCTTTTCATTTCGTAAATGGCAGTTTTTCCAAAAAATATCACGAAACGGCGCTCGATTATGCTAAAAAAGCCACCGCCATCGAAGTACCTGAAGGTGAAGGTTTTGAGATCACGAAAATTGAAATTCCCGACTCGAATGAATTGATTTGCTTGACTTTGAACGAAACCAGTACGGGAGTCATGATGCCTCTTGAGCAGATATATGCCCTCAGAGAACGCTATCCTGATCTGTTGATTGCGGTTGATGCCGTTTCGATAGCCCCCTATCCAGAATTAGATTTTTCCAAGATCGATACTTTGTTTTTTTCCGTTCAGAAGTGTTTTGGTTTGCCTGCGGGTTTGGGCGTTTGGATTTTGAACGAACGTTGCGTAGCAAAAGCGGAAAAATTGCAAAAACAAGGCGTAGCGATTGGTTCGTATCATACCATTCCGAGTTTGGTCAAAATGGCACAAAAAAACCAAACACCCGAAACGCCCAATGTGCTGGGGATTTATCTTTTGGGGAAAGTAGCCGAAGACCTGAACCGCCGAACGGCTAAAACTTTAAGGCAGGAAACCAATTACAAAGCCGCTTTGCTGTACCAAACTTTGGCACAAAACCCTGTTTTTGAGGTTTTTGTCCAGAATCCCAAGTTTCGTTCGCCTACGGTGATTGTGGCAAATATCAAAAAAGAATCGAATGCGGAATTTTTACAGATTTGTGAAAAAGAAGGTTTGGTCATAGGCGAAGGGTACGGAAATTTCAAAAAAAATCATATTCGAATTGCCAATTTTCCGACTTTTTCGAAAGAAACGATTGAAAAATTGGCGGGTTTGATTGAGAATTATCGATAGAAATTTGGTAAAACTAACATTTCTTTGAGTACATATTACTCTAAGTAATGATAACTTAAGAACTGTTAGTTTTCGTTGGCAAAAGGCTACACTATACCTACTATTGTTTCATCACCCGCAATATTGCGGATTTTGAGGCGTAAAGGCTGTTTTTCGGATTGTAGTGTTCCGTTCCAAACGTTTTTTGTTTTCTTGCCATCGGCAATCACAAAACCGTTTTTGTCGATTTTGATCTCCCGACTGCTGTGCCACGCGCCTTCGCTGTTTTCGCAATCTACGGCAAGCATCTCGATCAGTTCCAGACCATTTTCGCTAATCCTGATCGCCTCGAAAGGCTTGCTTTTTTCCGATTCGCTGTTCTCTGTATTTTCGCTTTTTTGCAACAGATTCAACTGCCGTTTGTGGTTGTAGCTGTCGATACTTGCCTTTAGCCGATCAGACCAAAATTTCCAAATTTCCAAACTATATCCTTGATTTTCAGTCTTTTCCAAACGGTATTCAAACTGATCGGGCATGATAGACTGTTCCAAAATAGGTTTCAAATCCCGCAATTCGATCTGCACCATGCTAAAGTCTTGCTTGCGAATATAGTCCTGAATCTCGGTTTCGTTTTCGATGTCCACGTAATAAACAATTACCTTTTGGGGTTCGAAAGGCAGATCAGGAATTGCCTCGTTCATGATCCGCACTATCCATGCCCTGTCCAATACTTTGGTGGTATGATCCAACAGATTGGGCAAATACACAGGAATTTTACCTTCTTTCGAATCGGTAATATAGCCTTCCCAAAAAGCAGGTAACGAATCGTCATTTTTCAGCCCCGTAATGTAGCGGTGCAGATTGTCCATAGTCTGTTGCGGATTGCGGAAAAGGCTTACGCCATCTTTGACTTCCCGAATCTCAAAACTTGCTCCTGCCGTTTTCAACCTGTCCCTTGCGGTCTGTATGCTATTGATGCCAATGTCGGTATGCACAAAACGCCGCCCTAAATCGTGCGCCACTTTTGCCGTTACGCCACTGCCCCCAAAAAAATCCGCTACGATCATTTTTTCGTTCGAACTTGCCTTGATAATGCGTTCTAAAAGGGCTTCAGGTTTTTGCGTAGCGTAGTCTGCACGTTCATTAGCCGCTTGATTTACAATAGGTAATTCAAACCAATCTCTTGGTAGAGTGCCTTCAGACGCATCAAGATATTGTCGATAGGTATCTTTAGATTCAAATTCAGGATCATTACGTCCGTCTTTAAACCGCAAGCGATACTTACGCCCATTTTGATCTGCATATTTGAATTTTTTTACCGTTGTGTCTGTATATTTTTCACGAATATCATCATAATTAAATATATAGTCATCATTTTCTTTTGTATAAAAATAAATGACATCGTGCTTACGATTATAGGCTCGAACAGCCGATTCTCTTTCACGATAGATCCAAATAAGTTCATTTTTAAAATTATCCTCTCCAAACACCTCGTCCATCAGGATTTTGACATAATGCCCAATGTGCCAATCGAGATGCAGGTAAATAGAGGCATTATCGGACATCACCGTTTTGATCGCCATCAGGTTTTCGTACATCCAATTGAGGTAATCCTCCTTATTCCAAATATCTCCGTACATTTTCTCCTCAAAACTTTTGAGTTCGTCTAATGCCAATTCTTCTTCGGCTTGGGCTATCATTTCGGCTATTTTGGGGTTTCGGCGCAGATACACCTTTTTGGCATAGTCGGCTCCGCTTGCAAAAGGCGGATCGATATAAACCAAATCGATTTTGATATTTTGGGCTTTCAGGTAAGCACACGCCGCTATACATTCGCCCCGCAAAAGCAAATTTTGAAACTCGGAATCGGGCTTTTCGCCTACGGTTTCCAATAATTCGGTTTCGTACAAAGGCATTCCGCGCAGGATTTGGCTTTGTACTTTTCCGTTGTCGCGGTATTTCAGGACTCGGCGTGTCCGCACAAAATTATCCAAAAGGGCTTGCCCTTCGATGGTATCAGGAAAAAAAGGAATATAGCTAATGGGCATAAATTGTATTTTTTTAATGGTAACATACGCTTCAGCCTGTGGCACAGACTAAAGTTTATGCTACAAAAAAGGATTTTATTTTTCGGTTCAGGTTTGCTACCCAATTCGGATCGTTGTCCTGCACATACAGAAAATCGAAACGATTGTAGCCAAATTTTTCGTTATTGATCCGCAAAAATTCGGTTTCCATAAAATTTCGCTTGGATTTAAAATTTTCGGCAAAACCCTCGCCTTTGGTTTCGGCAATCAGGATTTTATGAATTTCGGTTTGCGAATTTCGTTGAATAATCAAGAAATCGGGACAATATTCGCCAATTTTTTGCCAAGAATTTTTATTTTTTTGATAACAAGTAATTTTAAAATCGGTGATATGCCTTTCTCCGTTAAAATAAACTTCGAGCTGAAGTTCCTGAAAATCACGATCTTGTAAAACGTTTTCCAAAAAAGCCATCTCGAACTTACTATCAAAACTATAGGGCAAAAAATGGAACGTTTTATCCTTGTTTTTCTCAAAAAGGGTAGGTTTTTGGAAAGGCAAGGCGTTTGCCATATCTTCCAAACCCTGCTCGATGAGTTGTTTTCTGACCGTTTCGAGTGTTGCATTGCCGCCTTCGAAAAATTCGCTAACGGTTTTCTGTTGCATTTCGGCAGTTCTGATGTGGTTTTCCTCTTTTTCGGTAGGTAGTAGGCGTTCGTAAATTTCGATGGGTTTTAGGTTCTGCACCAAAAGCCATTCTACAGATTCTTTGATAAGTTCAGCCCTTTCGCTAAGGCTTCTTTTCTGATAAAAGGCTTTTCGGATTCCCGCCTGAATTTCGCCGATAGGATAACGTTCGTTCAGGAAAGTTTGCCCATTTTCGTGCAAGGTAATTTTTTTGAAAATCAGTTGCAAGAGTTCAGTATGTTTTCGCAAATCCGCCATCGAAACTCCGCTAAAACTTTCCTTGCTAATCTGCAAAAGCCAATAATCAAAACTTATACTTTCGCCTTTTTCCTCGCTTCGGTAGCCTCTTAACTTGTCCTTTGAGTTTTCCAAATCCCGATCAAGTGTTTGGATTTCCTGTAGTTCTACACCTTGCAAAGCCTTGAGTTTCGGAATCGTATTCGGTTCATTTTCAGTAAAATAGGTTTCATATTTTACTTCCATTTTCCATAGATCAATTTTGGCAGGCAGTTCCAAATAATCCATTCGACTTTGTCGGGGGCGTGTAGGTTTTGCTTCGGTGCTTTTCGCATTGCCCAATTCCGCCAAACTAATTTGTTGTTCGTCCTTGAGTTGCTTGTCCAATGATTTTTCGTTGTCCTCGTTGAGGCAAATCAAAGCCGTTTTTTCGGGAATTTTCGTACCTTCGGGATACAAATTTTGGCGCAAACAGCGGCAGGCGGTCTGCAAAACCATATTGGTAGGGCAGTCGCCTTTTTGCGACAAAATTACACCCGTCAGACTTCGGCAGTCCCAACCTTCCTTGCCAATCTGCACCAATAAAATTACTTTTTTGGTAGAAAATGGTGTATCAAGTGCCAAAAATTCACTTTGTGCCTCCTTCCGAATGGTATATTTTTTGTTACCCTGATGATATTTTAGAATTTCTTCGGGCTTTATTTGCATTTCACTTAACAAAAACGGATAGACGATCTCCTCCAATTTTTCGATATGGCTACAGTAAATAGCCAATTTTGCGCAAGTGCCATCGGCATAGATTGTTTTGCCAAATTGTTCGTAAAAAGCCTTTACCCCCGTTCTGATAATATCCAAAGTCTGCACTTTTTCACCCTTTTCAACCTTTACAAGTGGTTTTTTTAAAAAACTTTGAACGGCTTTGAGCAAAGGGTAATAAAAAACGGTATTAGTAATTTGGGTAATTTTGAGAGTATTTTTTTCGTTCAGATCGATTTTTTCGGGCTTCGCAAGGTAAGGCGTTCCGCTAAACCCCAACACATTGGTAACTGTTCCTTTGCTGTGCCAATAATTGACTACTTGGCGCAGTTTGATGTCGTCAGTAGCGGCGTGATGCACCTCATCGATCAGGATCGCCAAATTCGGAATATTGCCAATCCAATGTCGTAATTCGTTGGCGGCTTTTTCCTTTTCGTCTTGGGTTTCTTCTATCAATTTCCAATTCTTATCTACTCGAACCTTGTCTAAAATCACTTTTTCGGCATTAGCCACCAAAACCAAACCCATTTGATCGGCAAGGGGTTGAAAATTGGCAATTTTATGCACATTGGGATTTTTAGTTCGGTTGCTTTTCGAGGCAGATTTGGACAAATCCAAGACTTCGAACTTCAACAAACGTTTGAGTTGCGAAGCACTCGGTTCGGGCAGTACCCACGTAGGGTCGAAATGCTCGATAGTCCGCAAACTTGGTACTATGGAGGATTTTAAGCCCGAAGGCGCAAGCACAATAAAATTATGGGCAAAAACAGGATTTTGGGGTTCGTTTTGGGCAAAATACAGATCGAGATACATAAAACTTGCCATCAGAAAGGTTTTGCCTGCCCCCATCGGCAGGCTAAACAAATAATCCGTATAATCTACACCATAAAAGGCTTTCTTCAACACCTCCCGATCTGCTTTTAGCAAAATTTCGACAGGATCGTTAGCCTTGAGTTTCTGTAGATCAAGTTTTTTGTCCAAAAAGCCGCTTTCGATAAGTTCCCAAATTGGTCGATTTTGTCCCCCAATTTTCAAGAAAAGATACGTTTCGATAGCCTCGATCTGCGGTTCTCGCAAGGCTTTTTTTTGTCGTATGTAGCGGATTGTATCAGTTACGGAACTCGAAGCCGAAGCTAACCATTCATTTTTTCGCTTTTGGATTATTTCTTGGAACATGAAATGTGATTTTTATAATATACTCAATCAAAT